>NZ_JOGH01000020.1:0-101788 GCF_000721345.1 Kitasatospora sp. NRRL B-11411
ATGGTACTGCAGGGGGGACCCTGTGGGAGAGTAGGACGCCGCCGAACAATCATTGTGGGAAAGCCCCCTGACGGGAAGTCAGGGGGCTTTTTCGCGTTCAGCTGCCGGTGCTGTCCAATGCGGCCTTGAGTTCGGCGAACAGGGCGGTCGGAGGGTGCTGGCCGTGGTGGGCGGCGATGGTGGTCCACAGGCGTTCGCCTAGGACGGTGGCGGCGCGTAGGGCGGTGGTCAGGGCTTGGGGGGTGGCGGGGGCGGTGGTGGTGCGGAGTTCTGCGGTGGTGGTGGGGGAGAGTTCGCGTTCGGCGGCGCGGGAGGGGGTGAGCCAGTGGGTGGTGGAGTTCTCGGCCAGGCGGGCCATCCAGAGGAGGTGGCGGTGGGCGTGGCCGAGGGCGTCCCAGGCGCGGAGGTGTTCGCCGCGGGCGGTCAGGTGGTGGGTGAGGACCAGCCAGTTGGCGAGCGGGTCGCAGTACTCGGCGATGATGCCGGGGTTGTCGAGGCCGGGGACGTAGCGCAGCGGGAGGGAGTCCAGGACGGGGGTCAGGGCGCCGCTGCGGTCGACCAGCAGCATCCGGTCGGTGGTGGCGCCGCGGGCCGGCCAGGTGGCGACGGTGGGGATCTCGTCGGCGGTGGTGAAGTGGAACTCGCCGCGGACCAGGCCGGGGAAGAAGGCGACGTGGGAGCCGAACTCGTTGAGCAGGACGTAGCTGGTGGGGGCGATGGCACTGCACCAGGCGGTCGGGTCGATCTCGGTGCGGCGTTCGGGGGTGAAGAACAGCCAGAACTCGATGTCGCTGTGGGCGTCGGCCTCGCCGGCGGCGAAGGAGCCGTACATCAGGGCGGCGTCCAGGCCCGGGTCGGCTTCGCAGGCCGCGCGGACGCGGGTGATCAGCTCTTCTTGATACAGCATCCGGGTATCCAAGCAACCGCGGCCGGGGTGGGCAACGCGGTTACGGGGGCCGGGATGTGAGGGTGGGTCAGAGGCGGCCGGCGGCCTTGAGGGCGAGGTAGGCGTCGGCGAGGGCGGGGGCGATGGACTCGGGCGGGGCGTCCAGGACGGTGATGCCGCGGCGGGTGAGGAGGTCGGCGGTGCGGCGGCGGTCGGCGCGGGTCTGTTCGGCGGCGGCGGCGGCGTAGACGTCGCGGACGGTGGTGCGGGGGGCGTGCACGAGTTCGTCCAGGCGGGGGTCGGCGACGGAGGCGAGGACCACCTCGTGGCGCTTGGTGAGGAGCGGGAGTTGGGGGAGCAGGCTCTCCTGGATCTGGTGGGCGTCGAGGCCGGTGAGTAGGACGATCAGGGAGCGGTGCGGGGCCATCCGGAGGGCGGTGGAGGTGAGGGCGCGCAGGTCGGTCTCGATCAGGGCGGGTTCGAGCAGGGACATCGCGTCGGTGAAGGCGGGGAGCACCTCGGCGGGGGAGCGGCCGGCGACGGCGGCGCGGCGGTGGCGGTCGTGGGCGAGCAGGTCGACGCGGTCGCCGGCCTTGGTGGCGAGGGCGGTGAGCAGCAGGGCGGCGTCGAGGGCGGCGTCCAGGCGGGGGGCGTCGCCGACGCGGCCGGCGGAGGTGCGGCCGGTGTCGAGGACGATCAGGACGTGGCGGTCGCGTTCGGGGCGCCAGGTGCGGACGGCGACGGTGCTGCGGCGGGCGCTGGCGCGCCAGTCGATGGAGCGGACGTCGTCGCCGGGGAGGTACTCGCGCAGGGAGTCGAACTCGGTGCCCTGGCCGCGGGTCAGGACGGAGGTGCGGCCGTCGAGTTCGCGCAGGCGGGCGAGGCGGGAGGGGAGGTGCTTGCGGCTGGTGAAGGCGGGCAGGGCGCGGATCCGACAGGGGGCGTCGAGGGTGGCCTGGCGGCCGGCCAGGCCGAGCGGGCCGAGCGAGCGGACGGTGACCCGGCCGGCGTGGTGGTCGCCGCGCCGGGTGGGGGCGAGCGGGGTGGTGAGGCGGCGGCGTTCGCCGGCCGGGACGGTGACGGTGTGCCGGGAGGCGGTGGTGGCGGTGCCGGGGGTCCAGGCGGAGGGGTACCAGGCGTCGCGGATCCGGGCGCGCAGCGGGCGGCCGGAGGGGTTGGCGACGAGCAGGTCGACGGTGGTGGCCTCGCCGAGGCGGACGGTGGGGTCGCCGGAGCGTTCCAGGGCCAGGCGGCGGACCGGGGCGGCGAGCAGCAGGTCGGCGGTGACGGCGGCGAGCAGCGGCAGCATGACCACGCCGATGCCCGTCCAGGAGGGGAGGAGCAGACCGACCAGGAGGGCGCCGAGGGCGGCGATGAGGGCCGTTCGGCCGGTCAGGGCCATGGGGTGGCTGGGCTCGCTTTCTGGGGGTGGGGGCGGCGGTGGGCCGGGGCGCGGGGCCCCGGCCCGGGCGGGCTACCGGGGGGCGGGCGTCTGGGCGAGGACGGCCTGGATGACGCTGTCCGCGGTGGTGCCCTCCATCTCGGCCTCGGCGCGGAGCTGGACGCGGTGGCGCAGGGTGGGCAGGGCGAGTGCCTTGACGTCGTCGGGGGTGACGTAGTCGCGGCCGGCCAGCCAGGCCCAGGCGCGGGAGGTGTTGAGCAGGGCGGTGGCGCCGCGGGGGGAGACGCCCATGGCGAGCGAGGGGGACTGCCGGGTGGCCCGGACCAGGTCGACGATGTAGGCGAGGACCTCGGGGGAGACGGTCAGTTTGGCGATCTGGGCGCGGGCGGCGGCCAGGTGCGCGGCGCCCGCGACCGGGCGGACGCCGGCCGAGGCGAGGTCGCGCGGGTCGAAGCCGTTGGCGTGCCGGGACAGGACCTGGAACTCCTGGTCGCGGGTGGGCAGCGGGAGGATCAGCTTCATCAGGAAGCGGTCGAGCTGGGCCTCGGGCAGCGGGTAGGTGCCCTCGTACTCGACCGGGTTCTGGGTGGCGGCGACCAGGAACGGCTCGGGGAGCTTGCGGGGCTCGCCGTCGACGGTGACCTGGCGCTCCTCCATGGCCTCCAGCAGGGAGGCCTGGGTCTTGGGCGGGGTGCGGTTGATCTCGTCGGCGAGCAGCAGGTTGGTGAAGACCGGGCCGGGCTGGAAGGAGAACTCGGCGGTGCGGGTGTCGTAGACCAGCGAGCCGGTGACGTCGCCGGGCATCAGGTCGGGGGTGAACTGGATGCGCTTGGTCTCCACGTCGAGGGCGGTGGCCAGGGTGCGCACCAGGAGGGTCTTGGCGACGCCGGGGACGCCCTCCAGCAGGACGTGGCCGCCGCAGAGCAGGGCCACGACGATGCCGGTGACGGCGGCGTCCTGGCCGACCACGGCCTTGGCGATCTCCTCGCGCAGGCCGGTGAGGGCGGCGCGGGCGTCGCCGGACTGGGCCGGGACGGTCTTGAGCAGCTGGTCGGTCACGGCTGTCGTACCTGCCATTCCATGTCTTCGAGGTCGTCGGCGAGCCGCAGCAGTGCGGCGTCGTCGGTGGGGGCCGGGCCGTACAGCAGGTGCTGGAGGTCGGCGGCGGGGCGTCCGAGCCGGGCGGCGGCGGCCTCGGTGAGGGCGGCTGGGGCCGGGTCCCCGGTGGTGTGCGGGAGGCCGAGGGCGGCGGCGGCCCGGCGGCGGGTGGCGCGGCGCAGGGTCTCGGCGGCGTGGCCGCGGGCGTTCGCGCGGTGGTAGAGCCGGGCGCGGCCCTCGGTGGTCTCGGAGGCGCGGACCACGGCGGGCAGCTGCTCGGTGAGCACCGGGCCGAGGCGGCGGGCGCGCCAGGCGGCGGCGAGCAGGCCGGCCAGGGCGAGCTGGAAGGTGGCCCAGTACCAGCCGTCCGGGATGAAGTCGCCGAGCGTCCTGGGTTCGTCGTCGGCGGCGGTGTAGGCGGTCGGGGCGAGGATCTGCCAGACCAGGTGCGGGCGGGCGCCGAGCAGGCCGAGGGAGAGGGCGGCGTTGCCCTCGTGGTCGAGGGCCTCGTTGGTGAGCGGGGCGCCGGTGCCGAGGACGACCACCTGCTGGTCGCCGCGGGTACGGCTGACCAGGGTGTCGTGGTCGGCCTTCGGGTAGCAGCCGGTGTCGCCGGGGCGGCCTTCGTAGCCCTGGCCGCCGAGGGTGGCGGCCCCGGCCCGGGAGGCTTCGGGCAGCGGGCAGGACGGGGGGAGGGCGGCGGAGGTGCCGGTGTCGGCGGAGGTGCCCTCGATGCCGGAGGCGAAGGCGTTCAGGACCGGCTGGTCGGGGGCGACCAGGACGAGGCGGCTGCGGTGGCCGGGGGTGAGCGCGGCGAGGCTCGCCAGGTCGTGGTAGGCGAGTTCGGCGGGGCGGGTGAGGACGACGGTGGTGTCGTCGGCGCGCAGGGCGGTGGCGAGTTCGGCGGCGCTGGTGGCGGTGCGGGAGTCGATGCCGTGCTGCCGGAGCAGCTGGTCGACGGCGCGGGTGCCGCGGGGGTCGCCGGAGCGGGGGTCGAGCGGGTCGTAGCTGGAGTTTCCGGGGATGCCGGCGACCAGGGCGCCGACCAGGACCAGCACCAGGGCGGCCAGCAGCCACCAGCGGGAGCGCCGCCACAGGGCGCGCAGGGGGGCGCGGGGTGCGGGCGGCGCGGCGGGGGCCGCGGGGGCCTCGGGTGCGGCGGTGGCGGGCGGCGGGGCGGTGGTGGTCATGCGGGTCCTCCGCCGGCCGGGACGGGCGTGGGGCGGGTGCGTCCGAGGGCGTGGTCGAGGTCGGCGAGCAGCCGGTAGGCGGCTTCGTCGGCGGGGCGCTCGCCGAACGCGATGTCGTCGAACAGCCTTGCCGCGGAGGCGAGTTCGGCGGCGTGCCGGGGCAGGGCGCGGCCGGCTTCGGCGGCGGCCTCGTCGGCGGTGCGGCCGGGGCGGGGGGAGAGCACGGTGCGTTCCTCCAGGCCGCGGACCAGGGCGCGCATCTGGTCGCGGACGGCGTCCGCCCAGGCGCCGGCGGCGGCGTGCGCGGCGGCGTCGGCGCGGTGCCGGGCGGCGCTGCGCGGTCCTTCGGCGCCGGCGAACAGGCTGCCGTCGGAGCGGGCGGCGCGGCGGGGTGCGCCGTAGCGCCACCAGGCGAGGCCGGCCAGGGCGAGCAGGACGACCAGCAGCACGACGAGCGCGGCGTTGCCGCCGCCGCCGAGCGGTGCGGCGACGCCGTCGAAGGCGCGGCCGATCTGGCGGCCGATCCAGTCCATGACGCGTTCGACGATGCCGGGTTCGTGCTGGTGGTAGACGGCTTTGCGGAGTTCCTCGTGCGCGGCGTCGCGGGCGGCGTCGCGCGGTACGTCGACCGGGGCGCCGTCCGCGAGCAGCGCCACCGTCCCCCGGGTTCCCATCTGGTCAGACCCCCGAGGGGACGGCCGCGGCGGGCCGGGCCGGGCCGGGGCGGTCGGCGGCAGCGGCGGTGAGTTCCAGGTCGAGCGCCTCGCGGCGGAACCGCCGGTCGGTGTAGACCAGGGCGTACAGGGCGCCGGCCAGCGGGACGGTCACGGTGTGGGCGAGGGTGCCGCCGATCGCGGTGATGGCGATGCCGACGGCGGCGTCGGTGTCGTCGCTGCCGAGGCCGCCGGAGAGGCCGACGACCAGGTCGGAGACGAGCCGGCCGGGGACGAGCAGCACCTCGGTGAGGAAGTACAGGGCGATCGAGAAGACCAGCAGCAGGGCGAAGATCCGCCACCAGGCGCCGCGGGCCAGCCGCCAGGAGCGCTTGAGGGCGGCGCCGACGGTCTGCTTCTCGAGCATCAGCGCGGGCAGGGCGAGCAGCAGCCGCACCGACAGCCAGAGCGCGGGCAGCGGGGCGAGCAGCAGCAGGGCGAGCCAGCCGGCGCCGCCGGTGGCGGCGGAGAGCAGGACGGGCAGGGCGGCGGGGGCGGCGAGGGCGGCGAGCAGGATCAGCACGACCAGCAGGTAGAGGCCGAGCAGCGGGCCGAACCGGGGCCGGACCAGGGCCCAGGCCTCCCGGAGCGGGGTGTCCCGGCCGGTCAGGGCGTTGCCGACGACGGGGGCGAGCAGGCCGGCGGCGAGGATGCTGAGCAGGGCGGCGACCGGGCGGGTGTAGAAGGAGGAGAACAGCGCCTCGGCGTCGGTGCCGTTGAGGTGGATCCACCAGTCGACGCCGGCCTGGGCGAGTTCGACGAGCGCGCCGAGGCCGAGGCCGAACCCGAACGCGGCCCGCCAGTTGCGGCGGACCAGGGCGAAGGCGCCGTCCATCAGTTCGCCGAAGCCGAGCGGCCGCAGCGGGATCAGCGGGGTGCCGGGGAGCGGCGGGAGGGCGCCGGCGGGGGTGCCGGGGAGGGGTGCTGCGGGCGTCGAGTGGCCGGTTTCGGCGGTGCCGGGCGGTGGTTCAGGAGAACCGGGTGAGGTCCAGCCCGGGGTCTCGGTCATCGACGCTCCTCGTCGGGGCACCCTGGCTCGGATGCTTCGGGGTGTTTATCGTGCCATGGTGCGCACGCGTGCCCCAGGGGTATCCCGTTGCTGATCCACAACGGTCCGGACAAGGGCTCCGGACCATGACCTTTGCGATGGTATGACTGGTTCGGCGGGCGGCCGGGGGCGCGGGCGGAACGGCCGTGCGGCGCAGGTCACATTCGGGTGATGAGAAGATGGAGACATGAAGGGACGTGTCCTCGTCGTCGATGACGACACCGCACTGGCCGAGATGCTCGGCATCGTGCTGCGTGGTGAAGGTTTTGAGCCGTTTTTCGTCGCTGACGGGGACAAGGCGCTGGCCGCCTTCCGGGAGACCAAGCCGGACCTCGTACTGCTCGACCTGATGCTGCCCGGACGGGACGGCATCGACGTGTGCCGGCAGATCCGGGCCGAGTCGGGCATTCCGATCGTCATGCTGACCGCGAAGACCGACACGGTCGACATCGTGGTCGGCCTGGAGTCCGGCGCCGACGACTACGTGACCAAGCCGTTCAAGCCCAAGGAACTGGTCGCCCGGGTGCGGGCCCGGCTGCGCCGGGCCGAGGAGCCCACGCCGGAGCAGCTGACCATCGGGGACCTGGTGATCGACGTCGCCGGGCACTCGGTCAAGCGCGAGGGGCGCGGCATCCCGCTGACCCCGCTGGAGTTCGACCTGCTGGTCGCACTGGCCCGCAAGCCCTGGCAGGTGTTCACCCGCGAGGTGCTGCTGGAGCAGGTCTGGGGCTACCGGCACGCGGCCGACACCCGCCTGGTCAACGTGCACGTGCAGCGCCTGCGCTCCAAGATCGAGAAGGACCCGGAGCGCCCGGAGATCGTGGTCACCGTGCGCGGCGTCGGGTACAAGGCCGGACCCAGCTGAGGATGAGCGAGGCAAGGCCCGAGGACTCCCCGCCGGACGACCGCTCCGGCGGGGAGAACGCTGTGCGCGGCGACGTGCTGAGTTCCACCACGACCGGCCGGCCGCGCCGGCGGCGGTGGTGGGCGGCGCTGCTCGCGCCGGTGGTCCGCCCGTTGCGGTACCCGGTGGGCCGGCTGCTGGCGCTGTACCGCCGCTCGATCCAGCTGCGGGTGGTCGCCATGACCCTGCTGCTGTCCTTCGTGGTGGTGCTGGTGCTCGGCGTGGTGGTGGTCGCCCAGGTGCGCACCGGCCTGCTGGAGGCCAAGCAGAAGTCCGCGCACGGGCAGGCCCTGGGCGGCTTCCAGATCGAGCAGGACAAGATCAACGAGGCGATCAACCTCCAGGCCAAGGCCGGACCCACCGCCGACCCGACCCGCGACCAGATCAACTCCTGGCTGACCAAGCAGGTCTCCGACCTGGCCTCCGGCGGCTCCGGCGTCTACTCGGTGATCGCGCTCGCCCCCGGCGACCAGGAGGCCAGCGCCTCCAGCGCCGGCCTGCGCGGCGCCCGCTACTCCGGCACGATCCTGCCCGACTCGATCACCTCCGACCTGCGCCGCTCGGTCGCCGCCGACCCGACCAACCCGCAGGAGCAGCCGGTCAAGCTGCACCGCGCCCCGAACAGCCAGACCCCGCCCGGCGACGACAAGGGCCTGGCGATCGGCAAGCAGTTCACCGGCCCGGACGGCAAGCCGTACCAGCTGTACTACGTCTTCTCCTTCTATCAGGAGACCTCCACCCTCAACCTGGTGATCGGCACCCTGGCCACCGCCGGGCTGTTCCTGGTGATCCTGCTCGGCTGCATCGCCTGGGTGGTGGTCCGCCAGGTCGTCACGCCGGTGCGGATGGCCGCCGGGATCTCCGAGCGGCTCGCCGCCGGGCACTTCGACGAGCGGATGAAGGTCACCGGCACCGACGACATCGCCCGCCTCGGCGAATCGTTCAACCGGATGGCCAACGGCCTGCAGGCGCAGATCCGCAAGCTGGAGGAGCTCTCCCGGGTGCAGCGCCGGTTCGTCTCGGACGTCTCGCACGAGCTGCGCACCCCGCTGACCACCGTCCGGATGGCCGCCGACCTGATCTACGACAGCCGCGAGGACCTGGACCCGATGGCGGCCCGCTCCGCCGAGCTGCTCCAGGACCAGCTGGACCGCTTCGAGTCGCTGCTCGCCGACCTGCTGGAGATCAGCCGGTTCGACGCGGGCGCGGCGATCCTGGACGCCGAGCCGGTCGACCTGCGCGACATCGTGACCAGGGTGGTCGAGGCCGCCGACCCGCTGGCCCGGGCCAAGGGCAGCGCGGTGCTGATCCGCGGCGCCGAGAACCCGGTGCTGGCCGAGGTCGACGGGCGCCGGATCGAGCGGATCCTGCGCAACCTGGTGGTCAACGCGCTGGAGCACGGCGAGGGCCGGGACGTGGTGATCCGGCTCGGCTCGGCCGAGGGCGCGGTCGCCGTCGGCGTGCGCGACTACGGCATCGGCCTCAAGCCCGGCGAGGCCTCCCGGGTGTTCCACCGCTTCTGGCGGGCCGACCCGTCCCGGGTGCGGACCACCGGCGGCACCGGCCTCGGCCTGTCCATCGCGGTCGAGGACGCCCACCTGCACGGCGGCTGGCTGCAGGCCTGGGGCGAGCCCGGCGGCGGCTCGCACTTCCGGCTGACCCTGCCGCGCACCCGCGGCGGCGAGATCGCCCGGGCCCCGTTCCGGCTGGAGCCGGAGGACTCCCGCTACAACCGCGGCATGTCCTCGGCCGGCGCCCCCTACCGCCGCACCGCGCGCGGCGCGGCCGCGCTGCCCGGTGGCGAGTCCACGGCCGTCCCGGAGACCCCGGACACCGAGCGGCACGCCTTCGGCTCCGGCCTCGGCGGCGTGCTCAGCATCGGCCCCGGCCTCGGCCGGCCCGCCGCCGCCCCGGTCTCCGACCCGTCGGACGTCACCGGCTACGGCGCCACCGGCGCGCAGATCGTGGTCGACCGCGGCCGACCGACCCAGCCGGCCCCGCCCGCACCGGACGGCGCCGACACCGACCAGGAGGGGACCGCCGGTGCGCAGGACCGACAGGACGGCTGACCGGCGGGCCCTCGCGGTGGGCTGGGCGGCGCTGCTGGCGACCGCCGCCACCGGCTGCGTCTCGATGCCCTCCGGCGGCGCCCCGCAGCGCCTGGAGGTGTCGCAGAACGCCGCCGACGGCCTCCAGGTGCACGTCTACCCCGTCGCCCCGCACAAGGGGGAGAGCCCCCGGGACCTGCTGGCCGGCTTCCTCGACTCCTCCAACGCCGACCAGGCCAACTACGACACCGCCAAGCAGTACCTGACCGTCGCCGCGGCCCAGAGCTGGAAGCCCGACGCGGGCGTGGTGGTGCTGGCCGGCGCCCCGAGCCCGGACAACCCGCTCATCGCGGACGTCGCCACCACCGTCCAGCTGACCGTCACGGGCAAGCAGGTCGCCGGGCTCGACGCGCAGCACAGCTACCAGGCCCACTCCGGCGACGCCTACCAGCGGACCTTCACCTTCGTGAAGGAGTCCGACGGCCCGGACAAGGGCGAGTGGCGGATCAGCGACCTGCCCGACGGCCTGATCGTCGACCAGACCAACTTCAAGAACACCTACAAGCCGGTCCACCGCTACTTCTTCGCGCAGAACGACAGCTCGGCCGCCCACCCGCAGGCCGCCCCGGCGCTGGTGCCCGACCCGATCTACCTGCGCCGCCGAATAGACCCGCTGACCGAGGCCGCCCAGGCCACCGCCGACGGGCCCTCCCGCTGGCTCGGTCCGGTGGTGACCTCCAAGCTGGACGGCGTCCGGGTGCAGAGCGCCAGCATCGGCGACAGCCGGGTGGCCACCGTCAAGCTGGAGGGCGGCGACCCGGCCGCCTGCAAGCAGATGGCCCAGCAGCTCTTCCAGACCCTGGCCGACCAGCAGAGCAAGCTGGACCGGCTCGACCTGACGCTGACCGGCGGCAGCTGCTCGCTCAGCAGCGGCGAGGCCGCCCTGGTCGCCCCCGGCGTGCTGGCCGGCACCGACAACGGCGTGGCCGCCTACATCCAGCTCAACGACGGCCGGCTCACCCGCTACCAGGACGGCGGCCTGGACCCGATGCCGGTCCCCGGAGTGCTCGGGCAGGTCCCGCAGGCCGGCCAGTTCCGCCCCGGCCCGGGCGCCGTCGCGGTCCGCCGGGACGGCAACGTCGCGGCCGCGGTCAGCGCCGACGGCCACGAGCTGGTCGAGGCCGAACTGGCCGACGGCGGCAAGTACGGCGAGCCGGTCGTGCGCAGCCCCGGCAGCCTGGCCTCGCCCAGCTGGGACGGGCGGCAGGACCTGTGGCTGGTCGACCGCGACCCGGCCGCGCCCAAGGTGCTGATGGTGCGCGACCGCACCGTCGCCCAGGTGCAGGTCGACGGGCTGGGCGGGCAGACCGTGCAGTCGCTGCGGATCTCCTCCGACGGCACCCGGATCGCCCTGCTGGTCAGCCGCGGCAGCGGCCCGACCACGCTGCTGCTCGGCCTGGTCGAGCACGGCGGCACCGCGAAGCAGCCGACCGCCCGGATCACCGGGCTGCGCGACATCGCCCCGCAGCTGACCGAGGTCGCCGCCGTCTCCTGGGGCGACACCGACCAGCTGGTGGTGCTCGGCAAGGAGGCCGACCGGCTCCAGCAGCTGCACTTCCTGGGCACCGACGGCTCGCAGTCCACCGACTCCCCGCTGCAGGGCGGCGAGTCGATGACGGCGCTGTCCGCGACCGAGGCCCGGCTGCCGGCCGGACCGACCGGCCCGTCCGGCCCGGCCGTGCTGGCCTCCTCCGAGCGGGGCCTGTCCCTGCTGAAGGACAACCAGTGGCACGAGGTGCCCACCAAGTCGAAGGCCGACGCGTTCATCTACCCGGGCTGAGCCCGGCCCCGCCCGCCGCCTCCCCGGCCTCCCCGAGCAGCGCCCCGCGCCGCACCGCCCCCGGCCCGCGCCGGGCGGCCGCCGCGACGGTGGCCGCCGCCCGCGGCGGGCAGCCCGCCGCGCGCAGCGCCCGGGCCGCCTCGGCCAGGCTCGCCCCGGTGGTCACCAGGTCGTCCACCAGCACCAGCCGGTGCCCGGCCAGCCGCCGGGCCAGCCGGGCCGGCACGGCCAGCGCCCCGTCCAGGTTGCGGCGGCGCTCGGCGGCGCCCAGGCCCGCCTGGTCGGCGACCGGGCGGCTGTGCCGCAGCACCGGCGCGACCAGGGTGGCGACGCCGCCGCGGCGCAGCTCGCGGGCGGCGGCCCGGGCCAGCCGCAGCGTCGGGTCGTGGCCGCGGGCCCGGGTGGCGGCGCGGGCCGAGGGGACCGGCACCAGCAGCAGCGGGGCGGCGCCCGCGCCGGTCGCGGAGCGCACCGCGGCGGCCAGCGCGCCGCCCAGCGGGGCGGCCAGCCGGAGCGCGCCGCGCTCCTTGTGGGCGAGCAGCAGCTGGCGCACCGGCCCGGCGTAGGGGGCGGCGGCGTGCACCGGCGGCAGCCCGGGCGGCGGGCGGTGCGGCCCGGCGGGCCCGGCGGCGGCGCCGTCGAGCAGCGCGCGGCAGGGCGGGCAGAGGCCGGTGAGGCCGCTTCCGCAGCCGGCGCAGCGGGCGGGGAGCAGCAGGTCGAGCAGGGCGGCGAGGACCGGGGCGGGGCCGGATCCGGGCTGGTGGGCGGTGCTGCGGCTCGTCACGGAACCCCTCCGGAACGCTCGCCGGGCGGCGACATCAGCCATACGGTGGGCGGTGCCGGGCGTGTTGTCCAGCCGTTCACCGTTGTTTCACCCGTAGGTGGGTAAACAGGGGAGAACAGCCGGACCGCCGACCGGACGTCGGTACGTTCGTTCGACTGGGGAGGCGAGATCCCCGAGTCAGGTGTTGCATGAGGTTTCCAGGGGTTTCGAACGCTCCTGGTGGGGAGGAAGTGAGGTAAGGGCCGGTGGTCCTCGCGGGTTCCCCGGGCGGTGTCCGGGGGCGGGCGGTGACCGACTGGTCCGGCTGGGTCTCACGCCGGTTCGGGACGCACTCCGGGCCGGTCAGCACGAGGGATCGGAGTTCTGCGTGGACATCGTCGTCAAGGGCCGCAAGACCGAGGTGCCCAAGAGGTTCCGCGAGCACGTGGCCGAGAAGCTGGAGAAGGTCCAGAAGTTCGACACCAAGGCGATCAGCCTGGATGTCGAGGTGTCCAAGGAGCCCAACCCGCGCCAGGCGGACCGCGCCGACCGGGTGGAGATCACCCTCCGCAGCCGTGGCCCGGTGATCCGGGCCGAGGCGTCCGCCAGCGACCCGTGGGCGGCGCTGGACCTGGCCTCCGCCAAGTTGGAGGCGCAGCTGCGCAAGTCCGCCGACCGCCGCCGGGTGCACAAGGGCGGCACCAACGGGCGCGCCCCGGTCAGCGTCGCCGCGGCGACCGCCGCGCTGGCCGACCTGCCCGCCGCCGAGGCCGCCCCGAGCGTCAACGGCACGGCCCGCAAGACCGTGGCGGGCAACCTGGAGGTGGAGGGCGACGGGCCGCTGGTGGTCCGCGAGAAGACCCACGCCGCGGCGCCGATGTCGCTGGACCAGGCGCTGTACGCGATGGAGCTGGTGGGCCACGACTTCTACCTGTTCCAGGAGAAGGACAGTGGCCTGCCGAGCGTGGTCTACCGCCGGCACGGCTACCACTACGGCGTGATCCACCTCAAGGAGGACCTGGCCGCCGCGGTGGACGCCGCGGGGGCGGGCGGCGCGATCAACGGGCCGGACGAGGAGTAGGCAGGACTGACGGCGGGCCCCGCCCGCAGCCGGAGCACCACGGTGACCCCGGCGGCCGCACCGGCCGCCGGGGTCACCGGCGCGTGCGGCGGCGCCGGGGTCACCCAGCCGGGCGGTCCGGCGGCGCAGGGTGACCGGAGCGGGCCGGGGCCGTGGAATGATGGGGCGCGTCGAACGTGGCCGGAGGCGGGGGAGGGGCGGATGGGGGAGCTTTCGCGCGAGGGACTGGGGCCGGAGGACGCCGGCTTTCCGCCGCGTCGCGCGGAGCCGATCCGGGTGCTGGTGGTGGACGACCACGCGCTGTTCCGCCGCGGCCTGGAGATCGTGCTGGCCGAGGAGCCGGACATCCGGGTGATCGGCGAGGCCGGGGACGGCGCGGAGGCCGTGCTGAAGGCCGCCGACCTGCTGCCGGACATCATCCTGATGGACGTCCGGATGCCCCGGCGCAGCGGCATCGAGGCGTGCACCGCGATCAAGGACGTGGTGCCCAGCGCCAAGATCATCATGCTGACGATCAGCGACGAGGAGGCCGACCTCTACGAGGCGATCAAGGCGGGCGCCACCGGCTACCTGCTGAAGGAGATCTCCACCGACGAGGTGGCCACCGCGATCCGCGCGGTGGCCGACGGGCAGTCGCAGATCAGCCCGTCGATGGCGGCCAAGCTGCTGACCGAGTTCAAGTCGATGATCCAGCGCCGCTCGGACGACCGGGAGCTGCTGCCCGCGCCCCGGCTGACCGACCGGGAGCTGGAGGTGCTCAAGCTGGTGGCCACCGGGATGAACAACCGGGAGATCGCCAAGGAGCTGTTCATCAGCGAGAACACCGTCAAGAACCACGTGCGCAACATCCTGGAGAAGCTCCAACTGCACTCCAGGATGGAGGCGGTGGTGTACGCGATGCGTGAGAAGATCCTCGAAATAGGCTGAGCGCGCGCCGGGAGCGGCCGCCGGACCCGCCCGGGCCCGGCGGCCGCTCCGGTGTCTCAGCCCAGCAGCTTCTCCAGCTCCGGCCGCAGCGACTCGTCCGCCAGCCGCTCCACCCGGACGTCCGAGCAGCCCACCCAGTCGGCCGCCTCGCGCAGCGCCTCGGCCAGTGCGGGGACGAACTTCGGTGCGTCCAACGAGATTTGACGGGCCACCAGGGTGCTGCCCTCGCGGGCCGGGTCGACCCGGCCGACCAGCCGGCCGGCGGTCAGCAGCGGCATGGCGAAGTAGCCGTGCACCCGCTTGTGCTTGGGGGTGTACGCCTCCAGGCGGTGGCTCATGCCGAAGATCCGCTCGGTGCGCGGGCGGTCCCAGACCAGCGAGTCGAACGGGGAGAGCAGGGTGGTGCGGTGGCGCCCGCGCGGCTCGGCGGCCAGCGCCGCCGGGTCGGCCCAGGCGGGCGCGCCCCAGCCCTCCACCTCGACCGGGACCAGGCCCGACTCCGGGAGCGCGGCGTCCAGTTGGGCCCCCTTGAGGCGGTGGTAGTCCATCAGGTCGGCCCGGGTGGCCACGCCGAGCGCGGCCCCGGCCCGGGCCACCAGCCGGGCCAGGCACGCGGCGTCGGTCGGGTCCTGCCCGAACAGCTCGCCGGGGACCGCCCGTTCGGCCAGGTCGTAGACCCGCTTCCAGCCGCGGCGCTCGGTGACCACCACGTCCCCGAAGGCCAGCGCCCGTTCCACGGCGATCTTGGTGTCCGACCAGTCCCACCACTCGGAGGTCTTCTTGGCGCCGCCGAGCGCGGTGGAGGTCAACGGGCCCTCGGCGCGCAGCTTGTCGATCACCGCGGCGTACGCCTCGGGGGAGACCGGGTGGCCCCAGACCCGGCCCTTGCTCCGGTAGGCGCGGCGGCGGAACGCGAACAGCGGCCACTCCTCGATCGGCAGCACGCAGGCCGCGTGCGACCAGTACTCGAAGGCGGTGCCGGCGCCCCAGTACGCCTGCTCCACCGGGCGGCGGCCGACCGCGCCGAGCCGGGCGTACGGCACCAGCTCGTGCGAGCGGGCCAGCACCGAGATGGTGTCCAACTGGACGGCGCCGAGCTGCCGCAGCACGCCCTGCGCGCCGGAGCGGCGGTCGGGGGAGCCGAGCAGGCCCTGGGCGCGCAGCGCGAGCCGGCGGGCGTGGTCGGCGGGGATCCGGACAGTGGGCGGGGGCGTCGCGGCAAGGGTCTCGGCCATGGGGCGAGGCTAGGCGCGGGCACTGACAACCGGCCGACGGCGAACCGCTTTGACCGTTTGCACCCGGCATCGCACGATGTGCTCCCAGGGGTGACACAGGAATACCGTGCTGACGGACCTCCCGGCCGCTCGGGCTCCTCGCATACGATGGCCCGTACGGTGGGGTGGACTCCCCACCGGCAGTCATCCAGAGCCGAATGAGGCAAGGAGCCCGCTCACGTGTCCGTCTTCGACAAGATCCTGCGCGCAGGCGAGGGCAAGATCCTCCGCAAGCTGCAGCGGATTGCCGCCCAGGTCAACTCGATCGAAGAGGACTTCGTCAACCTCACCGACGAAGAGCTGCGCGCGCTGACCGACGAGTACAAGGCCCGCCTCGCCGACGGCGAGAGCCTCGACGACATCCTCCCCGAGGCGTTCGCGACCGTCCGCGAGGCCGCCAAGCGCGTCCTGGGCCAGCGCCACTACGACGTCCAGCTGATGGGCGGCGCCGCCCTGCACTACGGGCACGTCGCGGAGATGCGCACCGGCGAGGGCAAGACCCTGGTCGGCACCCTGCCCGCGTACCTGAACGCGCTGACCGGCAAGGGCGTGCACCTGATCACCGTCAACGACTACCTCGCCGAGCGCGACTCGGAGTGGATGGGCCGGGTGCACCGCTTCCTGGGCCTGGAGGTCGGCGTGATCCTGGCGAACATGTCGCCGGCCGAGCGCAAGCGCCAGTACGGGATGGACATCACGTACGGCACCAACAACGAGTTCGGCTTCGACTACCTGCGCGACAACATGGCGTGGTCGCAGGACGAACTGGTGCAGCGCGGCCACAACTTCGCCATCGTCGACGAGGTCGACTCGATCCTGATCGACGAGGCCCGCACCCCGCTGATCATCTCGGGCCCGGCCGACCAGGCCACCAAGTGGTACAACGACTTCGCCAAGCTGGTGCAGCGCCTCAAGATCGACCGCGACTACGAGGTCGACGAGAAGAAGCGCACCGTCGGCATCCTGGAGGAGGGCGTCGGCCGGGTCGAGGACTACCTGGGCATCGACAACCTCTACGAGTCGGTGAACACCCCGCTGGTCGGCTTCCTGAACAACGCCATCAAGGCCAAGGAGCTCTACAAGGCGGACAAGGACTACGTCGTCATCAACGGCGAGGTCATGATCGTCGACGAGCACACCGGCCGCATCCTGGCCGGCCGCCGCTACAACGAGGGCATGCACCAGGCGATCGAGGCCAAGGAAGGCGTCGAGGTCCAGAACGAGAACCAGACGCTGGCCACCATCACCCTGCAGAACTTCTTCCGCCTCTACGACAAGCTGTCCGGCATGACCGGTACCGGCACCACCGAGGCGGCCGAGTTCCACCAGATCTACAAGCTCGGCGTCGTCCCGATCCCGACCAACAAGACCCCGAGGCGGATCGACCAGCCGGACCTGATCTACAAGTCCGAGCCGGCCAAGTTCGCCGCCGTGGTCGAGGACATCGCCGAGCGGCACGAGAAGGGCCAGCCGGTGCTGGTCGGCACCGTCTCGGTCGAGAAGTCCGAGTACCTGTCGCAGGAGCTGCGCAAGCGCGGCATCCCGCACGAGGTGCTGAACGCCAAGCACCACGAGCGCGAGGCGCAGATCGTCGCGCAGGCCGGCCGCAAGGGCGCCGTCACCGTCGCCACCAACATGGCCGGCCGCGGCACCGACATCATGCTCGGCGGCAACCCCGAGCACCTGGCCGCCGCCGAGCTGGCCCAGCGCGGCATCACCCCGGAGGAGACCCCGGAGGAGTACGAGGGCGCGCTCCCGGCCGCGATGGAGAAGGCCAAGGCCGCGGTCAAGTCGGAGCAGGAGGAGGTGCAGGAGATCGGCGGCCTGTACGTCCTGGGCACCGAGCGGCACGAGTCCCGCCGGATCGACAACCAGCTGCGCGGCCGCTCCGGCCGCCAGGGCGACCCGGGCGAGTCCCGGTTCTACCTGTCGCTGGGCGACGACCTGATGCGCCTGTTCAAGGCCGGCATGGTCGAGCGCGTGCTGTCGATGGCGAACGTCCCCGAGGACGTGCCGATCGAGTCGAAGATGGTCACCCGCGCCATCGCCTCCGCGCAGACCCAGGTCGAGCAGCAGAACTTCGAGATCCGCAAGAACGTCCTCAAGTACGACGAGGTCCTCAACCGCCAGCGCGAGGTCATCTACGGCGAGCGCCGCCGCGTCCTGGAGGGCGAGGACCTGCAGGAGCAGGTCGGCCACTTCATGGACGACACCGTCGCCGCGTACGTCAACGCCGCCACCGGCGAGGGCTTCGAGGACGACTGGGACCTCGACAAGCTGTGGACGGCGCTCAAGCAGCTCTACCCGGTCTCGCTCGACCTGGACGAGCTGGAGGAGGAGGCCGCGGACAGCGGCGGCCTGACCCCCGAGCTCCTCACCAAGGCCATCCAGGAGGACATCGCGGCCGCCTACGGCCGCCGCGAGGACCAGCTCGGCGACCAGATCATGCGCGAGCTCGAGCGCCGGGTCGTCCTCTCGGTGCTGGACCGCCGCTGGCGCGAGCACCTCTACGAGATGGACTACCTGCAGGAGGGCATCGCGCTGCGCGCCTACGCCCAGCGCGACCCGCTGGTCGAGTACCAGCGCGAGGGCTTCGACCTGTTCTCCGCGATGATGGAGGGCATCAAGGAGGAGTCCGTCGGCTACCTGTTCAACCTGGAGGTCCAGGTCGAGCAGCAGGTCGAGGAGGTCCCGCTGCCGGAGGACGAGCAGGTGCTGCTCGACAAGCTGGAGAAGGACGCCGTCCCGGCCGCCCGCCCGGAGATCCGGGCCAAGGGCCTGGAGGCCCCCGAGCGCAAGCGGCTGCACTACACCGCCCCGTCCGACGAGATCGGCGGCGGCGTGATCGAGGGCGACTTCGAGGAGGACGGTGCGGTCGACGAGGGCGACGGCCTGACCCGCGCCGAGCGCCGCAAGGCCGCCAAGGCGGCGAAGGGCGGCCGGCGCCGCAAGGCCTGACCGGCCGGCTGTCCGGCGGGGCGCCGCCTCCTGCGGGACTGGCCGGTGCGGGTGTGCTGCTCCAGCCGGAAGGCCAGCACGTGGTGCCGGGGCCCGAACTCCACCCGCACGCACGCCTCCACCGCGCCCGGGCCCGGCGCGCAGTCGTGCACCCGGCCCAGCCGGGGGCGCTGGGCCCGGCCGCGCGGGCGCAGCGGGCCGGTCCGCACCAGCGCCGCGAGCTGGTGGAAGCCCGGCAGCGTGGTGTGCCGCTGCAACTGGTGCACCGGGCGGGCCCCGGACAGCACCTCCACCAGCCGGTGCGCGAACCGCCCGGCGAGCTCGGCGTGGCCGGTGCTGCTCGGCGCGGCCGTCCGGGCCCGGTACGGCGGGCGGGGGCCGTCGCACGCCGCGCGCGGGCTGCGGGCCGGGCGCGGGCCGGTCCCGGCGGGGTGCTGGGGGTGCTGGGGCTGGGGGTGCGGTTCCGGGTGCGGGTGGCGGACCGGGCGGCGGGGGGCCGGTACGGGGCGGACCAGCGGACGGATCCGCGGGCCGGGCGTCCGGGTGAGCTGCTCGGTCATCGTGGCCCTCTCGGTGGGGAAGTGTCGGGGTGCTGCGGGGCCTTTGGTATCGGGTCGGCAAAGAGCGCTCCAAGGGCTTTTCCGGCCCCGCGGAAGCCGCCGGAAATCCACCCGTACGGGTGGCGGCCCGGTGTTCGCAAGGGCGGTGCGGCCGGTGCCGGCGCAGGGAGTTGACGGCGGCTCGGGTGCCGGAACGGTCCGTAGGGGGACGTCGGCGGTGACCTGATCGGCGCAGGGAGCGGGCGGCGGAGGGCCGTCGCGGGCGGCCCGGCGGGCTGCGTATTCTTGACCCGTCCGCAGTGTCCGAGAGAGGTGCCACCGATGCGCGTGTACGTGCCCACCACGTTGAGCGACCTGGCGGTGGCGCATCCCGGGGGCGTCCTGGAGCAGAGCGTCGCCTACGCGGTGACGCCCGCGCTGCGCGAGTGGTACGTCAGCGACGACCTGGAGGAACTCGAGTACGCGGCGCTCAACCGGGCCGCGCTCTCCTCGGTCCGCCTGCTGGCCGCCGACCCGGACGCCCCGCGCCGCCGGGTGGTCCTCGCCGTCGAGGTCGCCGACTCGGCGGTGACGCCGTTCCCCGGCGACGAGTACCAGGACCAGGCCTCGCTCGGCCGGGTCGTGCTGGGCGGCCCGATCCGGCTGGCCAAGGCCGCCGCGGTGCACGCCGACGACGCCGACCCGGACGTCCTCGCCGACGTGGCGGCGGCGGTCGGGGCGATCGCCGCCGCGGACGGCGGCGACCAGGACGCGCAGTTCACCGTGGACGGCGCGGAGGACCACGAACTGCTCTGGTTCGCCATCCAGGAGATCCCCGGCCTGATCGGCTGACCCCGCCCCGCGGCTTTCCCGCAGACCCCGTCACGGCCACCCGGCCGGGGCGGGGTCTGCGGCGTTCTCGGGGCGGAGTCCGGGCCGTGGCCGGTGGCCGGTGGCCCGGTGGGCGGGGGCGGAGTCGTGGAGTCGTTCCCCGGGCTATGTCGTTGCGTTTGCAAGTATGTGTGTCTGCAATTATTGTCGAAGCACGTAAGGCGCACCGGCAATCGTATGGAGGTCCGCGTCATGCCCCTCGCGCTTCTCGCCCTGGCCATCGGGGCGTTCGGAATCGGCACCACCGAGTTCGTGATCATGGGCCTGCTGCCCGAGGTCGCGTCCGACTTCGGGGTGAGCATCCCGACCGCCGGCCTGCTGGTCACCGGCTACGCGGTCGGCGTGGTGGTCGGGGCCCCGCTGATGACCGTGCTCGGCACCCGGATCAGCCGCAAGCGGATGCTGATGCTGCTGATGGTGCTGTTCACCGCCGGCAACCTGCTGTCCGCGCTGGCGCCCGGGTTCGGGGTGATGCTGGCCGGGCGGATCGTCGCCTCGCTCGCGCACGGCGCGTTCTTCGGCATCGGGTCGGTGGTCGCCGCCGAGCTGGTCGCACCGGAGAAGAAGGCCGGGGCGATCGCCACCATGTTCACCGGGCTGACCGTCGCCAACATCGTCGGCGTGCCGCTGGGCACCTTCGTCGGCCAGCAGATCGGCTGGCGGACCACCTTCGCCGCCGTCGCCGCGCTCGGCGTGGTCGGGCTGCTGGGCATCGCCAGGCTGGTGCCGGAGCTGCCCCGGCCGGCGGGGGCGCACCTGCGGCGGGAGCTGGCCGCGTTCAAGAACGCGCAGGTCGTGCTGGCGATGGGCATGACGGTGCTCGGCTTCGGCGGGGTGTTCGCCGCGATCACCTACATCAAGCCGATGATGACCGAGGTCGCCGGGTTCTCCGAGGGCTCGGTCACCTGGCTGCTGGTGCTGCTCGGGGTCGGCATGTTCCTGGGCAACCTGCTGGGCGGGCGGTTCGCCGACCGCCGGCTGATGCCGATGCTGTTCACCACCCTGGGCGGCCTGACCGCGGTGCTCGCGCTGTTCACCGTCACCGCGCACAACGAGGCCACCGCCGCCGTCACCCTGCTGCTGATCGGGGCGCTCGGCTTCGCCACCGTGCCGCCGCTGCAGAAGCGGGTGCTGGACCAGGCGCACGGCGCGCCGACGCTGGCCTCGGCCGTCAACATCGGAGCATTCAACCTGGGCAACGCGCTGGCGGCCTGGCTCGGCGGCGCGGTGATCACCGCCGGGCTCGGCTACACCGCCCCGAACTGGGTGGGCGCGCTGCTGGCCGGCTCCGCGCTGGTGCTGGCCCTGGTCTCGGCCGGGCTGGAACGCCGGGCGAAGGCCGCCCCCGCGGCCGTCCGGGTCCCCGTCCTCAACCACTGAACACCCTCGAACTCCCCTCCTGGAGAAGGAACATGAGCACCACCGTCCCCACCGTCACCCTCAACAACGGCATCGAGATGCCCCAGCTCGGCTTCGGCGTCTTCCAGGTCCCCGACGAGGAGACCACCGCGGCCGTCGCCGCCGCGCTGGAGGCCGGGTACCGCAGCATCGACACCGCCGCGATCTACGGCAACGAGCGCGGCGTCGGCAAGGCGCTGGCCGCGTCCGGGCTGCCGCGCGAGGAGCTGTTCGTCACCACCAAGCTGTGGAACGCCGACCAGGGCCACGACGCCACCCTGCGGGCCTTCGACGCCAGCCTCGACAAGCTCGGCCTGGAGTACGTCGACCTGTACCTGATCCACTGGCCCACCCCGGCCCGGGACCTGTACGCCGAGTCCTGGAAGGCCATCGAGGAGCTCGCCGCCGAGGGCCGGATCCGCGCGGCCGGCGTCTCCAACTTCCAGCCCGCGCACCTGACCCGGCTGATCGAGGCCGGCGGACTCGTCCCCGCCGTCAACCAGGTCGAGCTGCACCCCGGCCTCCAGCAGGCCGAGCTGCGGGCCTTCCACGCCGCGCACGGCATCGCCACCGAGGCCTGGAGCCCGCTCGCCCAGGGCGCCGTGCTGGACGACCCGGCGATCACCGCGATCGCCGCGCGCACCGGCAAGTCCCCCGCCCAGGTGGTGCTGCGCTGGCACCTGCAGCTCGGCAACCTGGTGATCCCCAAGTCGGTCACCCCGGCCCGGATCCGGCAGAACCTGGACGTCTTCGACTTCGCGCTCACCGCGGACGACATGACCGCCATCGCCGCCACCGACCGCGGCCTGCGCACCGGCCCGGACCCGGACGCCTTCAACTGACCCACCCCCCGGGGCCCGCGCGCCGGGCCGGGCCGCCGCGCCCGGCCCGGCGCGTACGCTTGGCGGGTGCGCACACACATAGTCTGGGACTGGAACGGCACCCTGCTGTCGGACATGGCGGCCGTGGTGGCGGCCAGCAACGCGGCGTTCGAGACGGTGGGGATCGCGCCGATGACGCTGGAGGAGTACCGGGCGCAGTACGAGATCCCGATCCCGCGGTTCTACGAGCGGTTGATGGGGCGGGCGCCGAGTGCGCAGGAGTGGCTGGCGCTGGACGACGCGTTCCACGTCAAGTACACGGAGCTGTTCCCGGGTTGCGGGCTGACGCCGGGGGCCGAGGGACTGCTGGCGGGGTGGGCGGCGGGTGGCGGGAGCCAGTCGGTGCTGTCGATGTACGAGCACGAGAAGCTGGTGCCGGCGGTGGACGCGTTCGGCCTGACCAGGCACTTCCTGCGGGTGGACGGGCGGCGCGGGGCGGCCGGCGGGCGCAAGGCCGGGGAACTGGCCGTGCACCTGGACGCGTTGGGCGGGGCGATCGACCGGGGGCGGACGGTGCTGATCGGGGACGCCGCGGACGACGCCGAGGCGGCGCTCGCGGCGGGCATCAAGTCGGTGCTGTACACCGGGGGTTCGCACACCCGGGAGAAGCTGGCGCACCTCGGCGTGCCGGTGGTGGACTCGCTGGCGGACGCCGTCGCGGCGGCGCGGGAGCTCGCCGGGTAGCGGCGGGGAATGCGGAGGAATCCGCCGGGGAACGCGGGGGAACCCGCCGGACAGGCGTGTCACGCCGGGGCGGTGGGCGCGGGCGCGGCCAGGGTGGGGGGAGCACAGCACGCGGGAACCACCCTAGGGAGCACCCCAGCACCATGCCGATCGACGCGGTCACCAACGTCCCCCCGCCCGTCGCCGAGCCGCCCCGCGGGTACGCGCCGGGCAGCGCCGAACGGGCCCGGCTGGAGCGGAGACTGGACGAGCTGGCCGGGCGGCACACCTCGCTGCCGATGGTGATCGGCGGGGAGCGCCGGCTCGGCGGCGGCGAGCGCACCGAGCTGGTGCAGCCGCACCACCACGCGGCGAGGCTCGGCGTGCTGGGCAGTGCGACGGCCGCCGACGTGCGGGCCGCGGTGGACGCGGCGCTGGCGGCGGGCGAGCAGTGGCGGCGGCTCGCGTTCGACGACCGGGCGGCGGTGTTCCTGCGGGCCGCGGACCTGCTGGCCGGGCCGTGGCGGGAGACCCTGGTGGCCGCGACCATGCTGGGGCAGTCGAAGACGGTGCGGCCGGCGGAGATTGACGCGGCGTGCGCGCTGGCCGACCGCTGGCGCGGCGACGTGCACGCGGCCCGGCTGCTGCTGGCCGAGCAGCCGTCCTCGGGGCCGGGCGGGTGGAACCGGGCCGACCACCGCCCGCTGGAGGGCTTCGTCTGCGCGATCACCCCGTCCGACTCCACGGCGGACGCCGGGAGCCTGCCGACCGGGCCCGCGCTGCTGGGCAACACCGTGGTGTGGAAGCCCGCGCCCGCCCAGACCCTGGCCGCGCACCTGACGATGCTGCTGCTGGAGGAGGCGGGGCTGCCGCCGGGGGTGGTCAACCTGGTCACCGGGGACGGGCAGGCGGTCGCCGAGGTGGCGCTGCGCGACCCGGCGCTGGCCGGGCTGCACTTCGCGGGCTCGGCCGCGGCGTTCCGGCGGCTGTGGCGGGAGGTCGGGGCGAACGTCGCCCGCTACCGCGGCCACCCGCGGCTGGCCGGCGCGACCGGCGGCGGCGGGGACTTCCTGCTCGCCCACCCGTCGGCGGAGCCGGCGGCGGTGCGCACCGCGCTGGTCCGCGGCGCCTTCGGGTACCAGGGCCAGGGGCGTTCGGCGCTGTCGCGGGCGTACCTGCCGCGCGGCCTGTGGCGGCGGATCCGGGACGACCTGCTGGGCGAGGTGGACGAGCTGCCCGTCGGCGACGTCACCGACCTGAGCAACTTCATGGGCGCGCTGATCGACGAGCGGGCGTTCACCGCCGCGGTCGGCGCGATCGGGCGGGCCGAGGCCGACCCGGCGGTGCAACTGCTGGCGGGCGGCCAGTACGACGGCGCGATCGGCTGGTTCGTCCGGCCCACCGTGCTGCTCGGCGGCACCGACCGGTACGGCGGGTGCGCGGGGCCGCTGCTCGCGGTGCGGGTGTACGAGGACGACCGCTGGGAGGAGGCGCTGGAGCTGGTCGCCGCCGACGCCCCGGACGCCCGTCCGGCCGGCGCGGTGTTCGTGCGGGAGCGGCCGGCGCTGGCCCGGGCGGTGGAGCGGCTGCGCTTCGCCGCGGGCGACCTGCGGGTCAACGGGGAGCCGTCCGGCGGCGGCGCGGCGGCCCCGGACCCGGCGCGCTGGACGTCCGCCCGCTCGATCCGGGAGACGTTCACTCCGCCGACCGACTACGTCCACCCGCACATGGAGTGGTCACCCGAATGACGGACGGCCCAGGTGAGGGGCATTGGACAAGGTGTCCAGGAAGGCTCGATCTTCCTGCGGGATTGCTCCTCCGTGTCCCCTGACACCTTCGTTTCGTCAGGCTAGGCTGACGACGTCGCCGGTTATCGGTCAGGCAGGCCAAACGTGCTGTCGTACCCGGGCGGAACGCGACTCATGCGTGCCTTGAGCGCTTTTCACCCCTCGCGTACGGGAGGATTGCCGACGGGGCCCGGCGGTGCACCCACAGTCATCACCGAGTCACGCAACGGCGCGCGACAGGAGCCAAACAGCCATGCAGACCAAGCTGGACGCAGCCAAGGCCGACCTGCTCAGGAAAGCAGCAGCAGCCGCTGAGAACAGCCAGGTGGGGGGAGCGGCGCCGGGGGAGGGCCTGAGCAACGGTGCTCTGGCCGCTTACCTGCACCACTACTACCTCCACACCGCCCCCGAGGACGTCATCAACCGGGACCCGGTGGACGTGTACGGGGCCGCGGCCTCCCACTACCGGCTGGGCCTGAAGCGCCCGCAGGGCACCGCCGAGGTCCGGGTGCACACCCCGACCGTCGAGGAGAACGGCTGGTCCTGCGGCCACACCGTGGTCGAGGTGGTCACCGACGACATGCCGTTCCTGGTCGACTCGGTCACCAACGAGCTGACCCGCCTGGACCGCGCCATCCACCTGGTCGTCCACCCGCAGCTCGCCGTGCGCCGCGACATCACCGGCAAGCTGCTGGAGATCCTCGACACCGACGCGTGCAACCGCGCCCAGGCCGCCGGCACCGAGTGGCCCGAGGACGCGGTGGTCGAGTCCTGGATGCACATCGAGATCGACCGCGAGACCGACCGCGACGACCTGCGCACCCTCGAAGCGGGCCTGCGCCGGGTGCTGGGCGACGTCCGCGAGGTGGTCGAGGACTGGTCGAAGATGCGCGACTCCGCGCTCCGACTGGCCGACGAGCTCGCCGAGGAGCCCCCCGCGCACCTGCCCGAGCAGGAGGTCGGCGAGGCCTGGGAGCTGATGCGCTGGCTCGCCGACGACCACTTCACCTTCCTCGGCTACCGCGAGTACGACCTGGTCGAGCACGAGGGCGAGGAGGTGCTCAAGGCGGTGGCCGGCACCGGCCTCGGCGTGCTGCGCGCCGACCCGCTCAGCCACGACACCGACCACCACCCGGTCTCCGAGGCGTTCGGCCGGCTCTCCGCCCCCGTCCGCGCCAAGGCGCACGAGAAGAAGCTGCTGGTCCTCACCAAGGCCAACAGCCGCGCCACCGTGCACCGCACCGCCTACCTCGACTACGTCGGCGTGAAGAAGTTCAACGCCGCCGGCGAGCCGGTCGGCGAGCGCCGCTTCCTCGGCCTGTTCTCCTCCGCCGCGTACACCGAGTCCGTCACCCGGATCCCGGTGGTGCGCCGCAAGGTCCAGGAGGTGATGACCGGGGCCGGCTTCTCCGGCGACAGCCACGACGGGCGCGACCTGCTCCAGATCATGGAGACCTTCCCGCGCGACGAGATGTTCCAGACCGCCGCCGCCGAGCTCCAGTCGATCGCCACCAGCGTGCTGTACCTCCAGGAGCGCCGCCGGCTGCGGCTGTTCCTGCGCCAGGACGAGTACGGCCGCTACTACTCGGCGTACGTCTACCTTCCGCGCGACCGCTACACCACCCGGATCCGGCTCGCCCTCACCGACATCCTCAAGACCGAGCTGAACGGCGACGCCATCGACTACACGGTGTACGCCACCGAGTCGGTGCTCACCCGCCTGCACTTCGTGATCCGGGTCGCCCCCGGCACCGAGCTGCCGCAGCTGTCCGACGCCGACATCGAGCGGATCGAGAACCGGCTCGCCGAGGCCGCCCGGTTCTGGATGGACGGCTTCAACGACCAGCTGGGCACCGAGTTCGGCGAGGAGCGGGCCGCCGAGCTGTCCCACAAGTACGCCAACGCCTTCCCCGACGGCTACCGCGCCGACTTCCCGCCGCGCACCGCCGTCGCCGACCTCAAGCAGATCGAATCCCTCACCGGCGAGGGCGACTTCCGGCTCAACCTGTACCAGCCGGTCGGCGCCGGCGACGACGAGCGCCGCTTCAAGATCTACCGGGTCGGCGGCCCGATCTCGCTCACCGAGGTGCTGCCCGTCCTGCAGCGCCTGGGCGTCGAGGTCCTCGACGAGCACCCGTACGCGCTGCGCCGCACCGACGGCACCACCGCCTGGGTGGTCGACTTCGGCCTCCGGCTCCGCGAGGGCACCGACCTCACCGAGGAGGACCGCGAGCGCTTCCAGGACACCTTCGCCGCCACCTGGCGCGGCGAGGCCGAGAACGACGGCTTCAACGAGCTCGTCCTCACCGCCAAGCTGACCTGGCGCCAGGCCGTGGTGCTGCGCGCCTACGCCAAGTACCTGCGGCAGGCCGGCTCCACGTTCTCCCAGGACTACATGGAGGACGCGCTCCGCAACAACACCCACACCACCCGGCTGCTGGTCAACCTGTTCGAGGCCCGGCTCTCGCCCAGCCACCAGTCCGGCAGCGGCGAACTCACCGAGGGCATCCTCGAGGAGCTCACCGGCGCCCTCGACGAGGTCGTCTCGCTGGACGAGGACCGCATCCTGCGCTCCTTCCTGCACCTGATCAAGGCCACCCTGCGGACCAACTTCTTCCAGCACGACGGCGAGGGCCGCTGGCACTCGTACGTGTCGATGAAGTTCGACCCCAAGGCCATCCCCGACCTGCCCGCGCCGCGCCCCGCCTTCGAGATCTGGGTGTACTCGCCCAGCGTCGAGGGCGTCCACCTGCGCTTCGGCAAGGTCGCCCGCGGCGGCCTGCGCTGGTCCGACCGGCGCGAGGACTTCCGCACCGAGATCCTCGGCCTGGTCAAGGCCCAGATGGTCAAGAACACCGTGATCGTGCCGGTCGGCGCCAAGGGCGGCTTCGTCGCCAAGCAGCTGCCCGACCCGTCGATCGACCGGGACGCCTGGCTCGCCGAGGGCATCGCCTCGTACAAGACCTTCATCTCCGCGCTGCTCGACATCACCGACAACCTGGTCGCGGGCGAGGTCGTCCACCCGGTGGACGTGGTGCGGCACGACGAGGACGACACCTAC
This sequence comes from Kitasatospora sp. NRRL B-11411, assembly GCF_000721345.1. Lineage (NCBI taxonomy): Bacteria > Bacillati > Actinomycetota > Actinomycetes > Kitasatosporales > Streptomycetaceae > Kitasatospora > Kitasatospora sp. NRRL B-11411. The sequence goes on from NZ_JOGH01000020.1 coordinate 27,353, forward strand.
CTGGTGGTCGCCGCCGACAAGGGCACCGCGACCTTCTCCGACATCGCCAACGGCGTCGCCGAGCAGTACGGCTTCTGGCTCGGCGACGCGTTCGCCTCCGGCGGCTCGGCGGGCTACGACCACAAGGGCATGGGCATCACCGCCCGCGGCGCCTGGGAGTCCGTCAAGCGCAACTTCCGCGAACTCGGCGTCGACACCCAGTCCGAGGACTTCACCGTCATCGGCATCGGCGACATGTCCGGCGACGTGTTCGGCAACGGCATGCTGCTCTCCGAGCACATCCGGCTGGTCGCCGCGTTCGACCACCGGCACATCTTCCTCGACCCGAACCCGGACGCCGCGGCCTCCTACGCCGAGCGCCGCCGGCTGTTCGACCTGCCGCGCAGCTCCTGGGACGACTACGACAAGTCGCTGATCTCGGCCGGCGGCGGCGTCTACCCGCGCTCCGCCAAGGCCATCCAGCTCTCCGCGCAGGTCCGCGAGCGGCTCGGCATCGACGCCGCCAAGCTCACCCCCGCCGAGCTGATGAAGGCCATCCTGCAGGCCCCCGTCGACCTGTTCTGGAACGGCGGCATCGGCACCTACGTCAAGGCGTCCGCCGAGACCAACGCCGAGGTCGGCGACAAGGCCAACGACGCGATCCGGGTCAACGGCGGCGACGTCCGGGCCCGGGTGATCGGCGAGGGCGGCAACCTCGGCTGCACCCAGCTCGGCCGGATCGAGTTCGCCTCCACCGGCGGCCCGCAGGGCAACGGCGGCTGGATCGACACCGACGCCATCGACAACTCGGCCGGCGTCGACACCTCCGACCACGAGGTGAACATCAAGATCCTGCTCAACCAGGTGGTCGCCGACGGCGACATGACGGTCAAGCAGCGCAACGCCCTGCTCGCCGAGATGACCGACGAGGTCGGCCACCTCGTGCTGCGCAACAACTACGCGCAGAACGTCGTGCTCGCCAACGCCGTCGCCCAGGCCGCCAGCATGGTCAACGTGCACTCCCGCATGATCAACCGGCTGGAGTCCAACGGACAGCTCGACCGGGCCCTGGAGTACCTGCCCACCGAGAAGCAGATCCGCGACCGCCAGCAGGCCGGCCGCGGCCTGTCCCAGCCCGAGCTGTCGGTGCTGCTCGCCTACACCAAGATCACCCTCGCCGACGAGCTGCTCGCCACCGACCTGCCCGACGACCCGTACTTCCGGGACGTGCTGCACGCGTACTTCCCCAGCGCGCTGCGGGCCCGGTTCGCCGAGCAGATCGACCACCACCCGCTGCGCCGCGAGATCATCACCACCCTGATCGTCAACGACACGATCAACCGCGGCGGTTGCACCTTCGCGTTCCGGCTCCGCGAGGAGACCGGCGCGACCATGGAGGAGATCGCCCGCACCCACGCCGCGGCCCGCGCGGTCTTCGGCCTGGAGCAGATCTGGGACCAGGTCGAGCGCCTCGACAACCAGGTCGCCGCCCGGGTCCAGACCAAGATGCGGCTGCACTCCCGCCGCCTGGTCGAGCGCGCCACCCGGTGGATGCTCAACAACCGCCAGCCGCTGGACATCGCGGACACCATCGCGTTCTTCCACGACCGGGTCAACCAGGTCTGGGACGCGCTGCCCAAGCCGCTCACCGGCGAGGACCTGGCCTGGTTCGAGTCCGTCCACCAGGAGCTGTCCGCGGCCGGCGTCCCCGACGAACTGGCCACCCGGATCGCCGGCCTGTCCTCCGCGTTCCCGACCCTCGACATCGTCGGCGTCGCGGACCGCTCGGACACCGAGGTGATGGAGGTCGCCGAGCTGTACTACGACCTCGGCGACCGGCTCCAGATCAGCCACCTGCTCGACCGGGTCATCGACCTGCCGCGCACCGACCGCTGGTCCTCGATGGCCCGCGCCGCGATCCGCGAGGACCTGTTCGCCGCGCACTCCGCCCTCACCGCGGACGTGCTCGCCGCCGGGCCCGCCGGCTCCAGCCCCGAGGAGCGCTACACCGCCTGGGCCGCCCTCAACGGCACCCTGCTCAGCCGGGCCCGCACCACCCTCGACGACATAAGGGGTTCGGACAACTACGAACTCTCCAGCCTCTCCGTCGCGATGCGGGTGATCCGCACCCTGCTGCGCAACGGCCGCTGAGCCGGGGGAGGTTCGAGGCCGGGGCCGGGAGCGACACGCGTCGCTCCCGGCCCCCGGCCGTTTGCGGCCGGGCCGGGCCTAGTCCCGGCCCGGCAGGGCCAGCACCGCCTCCAGGCCGCCCTCCGGCAGGCCGGCCAGCCGCAGCTCCCCGCCGTGCGCCCGGACCACCGCCGCCACGATCGCCAGCCCCAGCCCGTGGCCGCGCCGCGCCGGGTCGCGCTGCGCGGTCCGGCCCCGGCCGCGCAGGAACGGCTCGGTCAGGGTGTCGACCAGCGCCCCGTCCAGCTCCGGGCCGGAGTTGCGCACCGCCAGCCGCACCCACCCCGGCCGCCGCTCGTCCGGGCCGGTGCGGACCTCGGCCCGGCCGCCGGCGGGCAGGTTGTGCCGCAGCGCGTTCTGCAGCAGGTTGACGGCCGCCTGCCGGAGCAGCACCGCGTTCCCGGTGGTCGGCGCGGGGTCCAGGGCGGCGTCCACCGCGACGCCCAGCGCCGCGGCCTCCGCCGCTGTCGCGGCCAGCGCCTCGCGGACCGCCGCCGACAGCTCCAGCGGCGCCGACTCCGGTTCCCGGTGCGAGAGTTCGGCCAGTTGCAGGAGCGCCTCGGTGACCTCGATGCCGCGCTGGTTGGTGTCCTGCAGCCGGGCCACCAGCTTCGGCCAGTCCTGGTGCGCCGGGTCGGCCGCGGCGACCTGCAGCATCGTCCGGTTGATCGCCAGCGGGGTGCGCAGCTCGTGCGAGGCGTTCGCGGCGAACCGCTGCTGGGCGTCGAAGGAGCGCTCCAGCCGGGCCAGCATCTCGTCGAACGCGTCGGCGAGTTCGGTGAACTCGTCGCGCGGCCCGGCCAGCGCGATCCGGTGCCCCAGGTCGCCGCCGGACGCCCGCCGGGCCGCCGCCGTCACCTCCTGCAGCGGCCGCAGCACCCGCCCCGCCACCAGCCAGCCGCCCGCCATCCCGACCGCCGTCAGCAGCGCCAGCGCGTACCCGGACGCGGCCAGCAGCGACTCCAGGATCTCCTGCCGGGACGGCGCGTCCGCCCGGTCGCGCGGATTGGCGGGCATCAGCGGGTAGTTGGGCACGTACTTCATGCCCACGTACACCACGGCGAGGCAGAGCACGCCGGTGGTCACGGTGAACAGCGTGTAGCTGAGGGTCAGCCGCATCCGGGCGGTCAGCCGCCGGGGCCGGGTCACCGCACGTCCAGCCGGTAGCCGACGCCCGGCACGGTGTGGATCACCCACGGCTCGCCGAGCCGCTTGCGCAGGCCCGAGATGGTGATCCGGACGGCGTTGGTGAACGGGTCGGCGTGCTCGTCCCAGGCGCGTTCCAGCAGGTCCTCGGCGCTCACCACGCCGCCGCCGGCGGCCATCAGCACCTCCAGCACCGCGAACTGCTTGCGCGGCAGCGCCACGTAGCGGCCGTCCCGGTACACCTCGCGGCGGAACGGGTCCAGCCGCAGGCCCGCGCGCTCCAGCACCGGCGGCGCGCCCTGGGCCGGGCGGCGGGCCAGCGAGCGCAGCCGCACCACCAGCTCCGCCAGGTCGAACGGCTTGGTCAGGTAGTCGTCGGCGCCCAGTTCGAATCCGGCCACCTTCTGGTCCAGCCGGGCCGCCGCGGTCAGCATCAGCACCCGGCAGCCCAGCCCGGCCGCGACGATCCGCCGGCACACCTCGTCGCCCGGGACGTCCGGCAGGTCCCGGTCCAGCACCACCACGTCGTACCGGTGCACCGCCAGCCGCTCCCACGCCGACTCGCCGTCGCCCGCCACGTCGCAGGCGATCGCGGCCAGCCGCAGTCCCGCCTGCACGGCCTCGGCGAGGTACTCCTCGTCCTCCACCACCAGCACCCGCACGCACCGCTCCCGTTCCTCGACGCCCCCGGCCATTGGACACCGCCGGGCATGTCGAAAACGTATGCCCCGGCGCAGACGCCCGCGCAACACCCGCCGACCTGCAATGGGCCCGGGACCCAGACACGGACGGCCGGGAGGCGGAGATGAAGAAGAGCGCACGGACCACGATCACCGGACTGGGCGCGGTGGCGCTGCTCGGCGCGGTGGCCGCGTACAGCCTGGTCCCCGGCGGCGGCGGGGACGGCGCGGGGGACGGGATCCCGGCCGGCGGCTCGGTCGCCGTCGACGCGGACGTCCCCGCGGTCCGCGGCCTCGACCCGGCGCTGCTCGCCGCCGTCCGGGCCGCGGCGGCCGACGCCCGCGCGCAGGGCGTCGAGCTCCGGCTGACCTCCGGCCGGCGCAGCCCCTCGTACCAGCAGCGCCTGCTCGACCGGGCGGTCGGCCGCTACGGCTCCCTCGACCTGGCCCGCCGCTACGTCAACACCCCGGAGAAGTCCACCCACGTCTCCGGCCACGCCGTCGACGTCGGCCCCACCGACGCCGCCGACTGGCTGGGCCGGCACGGCACCCGCTACGGCCTCTGCCAGGTCTACGCCAACGAGATGTGGCACTTCGAGCTCCTCACCGCCCCCGGCGGCTCCTGCCCGCCCCAACTCCCGGACGCCGCGGGCTGAACCGGGCCGGGGGGCGGTGCGAACCGTCCCGCCCGGCGGGGATGATGGGGGCGTGACGGAACGCTTGGACGAGTTGCTGGGGGAGCCCGGACGGCCGGGGGCGCCGGCGAGCTGGGACGCCGCCGAGGCGCTGCTCGGGGTGCCGCTGCCGGGCGCGTACAAGGCGTTCGTGGACCGCCGGGGGCCGGGCGTGCTGGACGGCTTCCTGACCGTCTTCGGGCCGGTGGACGGCACCGCGGCGGAGGCCCGCGCCCTGTGGGGCACCTGGTACGGGTGGCGGCAGGGCCAGGAGCGCAACCCGGACTTCGACCCGTTCCCGTACCACCCCGAACCCGGCGGCCTGATCGGCTGGGGCTCCGACCGCTACGGCGGCGCCTGGTTCTTCCTCGCCCAGGGCCCCGACCCGGACCGCTGGCCGATCGCGGTGTTCAGCGACACCGGCCAGTGGTACGCGACCCGCGGCAGCTTCGACGCGTTCCTGCTGCGCTGCCTGGAGCGCCGGGACTACCCGCTCTTCCTGGACTTCACCTGGCCGCACCCCGAGCCCCGCTACCTGCCGCACCCGGCCGGCTGAGGCTCAGTTCTCGGTGGCCCGCCGCAGCGCGGAGGCGAGCAGCGCCAGGTCGGTGGGGCCGTTGCCGAGCTCGCGGACCGGACGGGGGGAGGGCGCGGCGCCGTGGTCCTCCAGGCGCTGGGCGACGACGGTGGGGCGCAGCGTCGCGGTGCGGGGGATGCGGCCGCTGACCCGGGCGCCCTGGAAGGCGGTGACCGCGCCGTCCGGGCGGCGCAGGTAGCCGCGGCCGGGGGTGGTGCCGGGGAGCGCGGCGGCGTCCGGGAGGTGGACCAGCAGGTCGGAGTCGCCGGGCTGCTCGGTGCGCAGGGCGATCCGCAGCTGCGCGCACTCGTCGAGCTCGGTGCCGGCGGTGCTCTCGGGCGAGCCGGTCGTGGCGACCACGTGCACGCCGAGCCGGGCGCCGTGCACCGCGACGGCGGCCAGCGCGCGGGCCAGCGGGCGGCCGCCGGGGGAGGCGGGGCCGAGCAGCGCGTCGTAGTCGTCGACCAGGACGACCAGCCGGGGCGGCGCGGCGTCGGCGGCGGGGGGCGGGGGCGCGTCGGGGGAGCGGCGCGGCTCGACCACCCGGACCTGCGGGGCGGGGTCGGCGGCGGGGCCGCCGACCAGGGCGGGGGTCTTGGCGAGGGCCCGCCGGGTGTGCCAGTCGGTGAACGTGAGGCCGTCGAACAGGGCTTCGCGGTGGGCGAGTTCGTCGGTGAGGCGCTCGGCGGCGAGCAGCGCGCCGCGCGGGTCCTCGGCGGCGTTGACGTGGCCGGTGACGTGCGGGAGGTCGGTGCAGCCGGCCAGGCCGCCGTCCTCGGCGCGGTCGCCGTCGACCGTCAGCAGGGCGAGCCGGTCGGGCCGTTCGGAGACGGCGAGCGAGGCGGCGAGGCTGCGCAGCAGTTCGGACTTGCCGGAGCCGGGGCCGCCGCCGATCAGCAGGTGGTCGCCGTCCTCGGCGAGGTCGACGGCGCAGTTCTCCTCGCCGCCGGCGCCGCGGGCGGTGCCGAGCAGGGCGGTGGCGCCGCCGGCCCCGGCGGGCAGGGCCTGCCAGCTCTCGGCGAGCCGGGCGGGGGAGAGCGACTCGGAGCGCAGCAGGTCGAGCAGGCGCAGCGCCTCGGGCAGCGGGCCGCGCGGGGAGGCGCCGGTGTCGGCCTCGGTGAGCGGGGCGAGGGTGCGGGCGAGCCGTTCGGCCCAGGCGGGGGAGACCGCGTCGAGGGCGACGTCGGTGAGGCGCTCGCGGGTGCCGTTGGCCGGGCGGTCGAGGGTGAGGCGGGTGGAGACCTCGCCGGTGACGGTGCCCACGGCGCCCAGGCCGGTGGGGAGTTCCTCGGGCGCCGCGGCCAGGCAGAGCGCGAAGACGCCGGCCGCGGGGCCCTGGCGCAGCAGCAGGGCGAGGGCGTGCCGGCCGGCCTCGGTGCCGGGGTCGCCGTCGACCAGGACGACGGTGGCGGGCGGGCCGGGGGTGGCGGCGGCGAGCTCGGTGAGCCGGGCCTCGGCCTGCTCGGGGCCGAGGCCGTAGAGCAGCCGGCAGGCCTGGCCGTGGGCGGGGCGCAGGTGCGGGAGCCACTGGGCCCAGGCCCAGTCCTCGGCGGGCTGCCCGGCGGCGACGACGACCAGGGCGAGGCCGCTGGGCGGGTGCAGGGCGGCGAGCTGGGCGAGGGCGGCGCGGGCCAGGCCGGTGAGGCGGTGGCGCGGGCCGGCCAGGCCGAGGCTGCCGGCGGTCTGCAGGTCGACGGTGACGGGGACGGCGGGCAGCAGGGCGCCGGGGACGGCGCCGGGGCCGGCGGGCAGGTCGGCGGTGCCGAGCCGGAGGGTGAGCGCGTCGGGGTGGTCGGGGCCGCGCTCCCACAGCCGGGGGCCGGTGCCGAGCGCGGTGAGCAGCAGGGCGGCCGGGTCGGGCCAGCGCTCGCGCTGGTTGGCGGCCTGCCGCAGCCGGGCGGCGTCGTGCTGGCGGCCGCCGTCGGGGGCGGGCGCCTCGGCCTTGCCGCGGCGCAGCCAGCGGCCGCCGCGCCCGGTGGCGGGGGCCTGCTCGGGCTCGGGCGGGCCGGGCGGCAGCGGCGGGCGGCCGGGGGCGGTGCGGGCGCCGGTGCGCGGGGCGAGCCGGAGCCGGCCCTCGCCGTCGGGGACGGTGGGCCGGGCCGGGGTGTCCGCGGTGCGGGCGAGCTGGAGGGTGGACTCGCCGATCCGCAGCAGGGCGCCGGGGGCGACGTCGGCGGACTCCTCGCGCAGCCACTGCTCGTCGAGCCGGGTGCCGTTGGTGGAGCCGAGGTCCTGGACGGTGGCGCGGCCGTCGGCGGCCAGGTGCAGGGCGAGGTGCAGGCGGGAGACGTCGGGGTCGTCGAGCGGGACGTCGGCCTCGGCGGAGCGGCCGATCCGGATCCGCTCGCCGTGCAGGCGGTGGACGCCGCCGGCGTCGGGGCCGCCGACCACCCGGAGCTCGGCGGCGGGGCGCTCGTCGGCGCCCTCGGCGTCCGGGTCGGGCTCGCCGAGGGAGAGCACCGCGCCGTCCACCAGCGGGGGGTGGCCGAGCGGGGTCTGCTCGTCCAACCGCCGTTCCCCGTCGTAGAGGTGGACGTGGGTGGCGGAGCGGGGGCCGCGGACGCCGACCGCTCCGGCCAGCGCGGTGGCGACGGCGCCGAGCGCGGTGCCGTCCGGCGCGGTGACCAGCACGTCGGCGGCGCTGCCGGTGCCGCCGGTGCTGCCGGGGGCGGCCGGGCCGCTGCGCGGTCGAAGGACGGTGAGCCGGATCTGCATCTCGCCCGGGGTCCCTTCTGCACACGTGTGGTGCGTGCCATCCTGCCACTCGGGACGGACAGTCCGCGCACGGTACCGGATTTGACGATCTTGCGATCATCGCCATGGTGAATCCGACGGGGAGTCAGGTCAAGGAGCCCCGGACGCCCGCCCGGCCGACAGCGCGCGGCCCGGCCGGGCAACGCCTCGGAAACCCGCTCGGGCACCGTTAGAGTTGCCGAAATACGGGAGCCCGCCCGCCCGGGCGGACTCCCCAGGCCCCGGCGCCGTTCACGGGAACGGGGGAGTGCCGGAACGCGGCCCCGGCAGCGGGCGCCGGGTGACCGAACGGAGTGCACAGGTGCGGCCTGTCGGCAGCAAGTACTTGCTCGAGGAGAGCCTCGGACGCGGAGCGACCGGCACGGTCTGGCGCGGCCGGGTGCGCGAGGACGCCGCCGTGCCGGGCCTGCTGCCCGGCCAGGCGGTCGCGGTGAAGGTGCTGCGCGAGGAGCTCGCCGCCGACCCGGACGTGGTGATGCGCTTCCTGCGCGAGCGCTCCGTCCTGCTCCGGCTGACCCACCCCAACATCGTCCGCACCCGTGACCTGGTGGTCGAGGGCGAGCTGCTCGCCTTGGTGATGGACCTGGTCGACGGCCCCGACCTGTACCGCTACCTGCGCGAGTCCGGCCCGCTGTCGCCGATCGCCGGCGCCCTGCTGATGGCCCAGATCGCCGACGCGCTGGCCGCCAGCCACGCCGACGGCGTCGTGCACCGGGACCTCAAGCCCGCCAACGTGCTGCTGGCCACCCTCGCGGTGGACGGCGACGAGCGGATGCACCCGATGCTCACCGACTTCGGCATCGCCCGGCTCGCCGACTCCCCGGGCATCACCCGCACCCACGAGTTCGTCGGCACCCCCGTCTACGTCGCCCCCGAGTCCGCCGACGGCCGCCCGCAGACCGCCGCGGTGGACGTCTACGGCGCCGGCATCATGCTGTACGAACTGGTCACCGGCCGCCCGCCGTTCCAGGGCGACAACCCGCTGGCGGTCCTGCAGGCCCACCTCGCGCAGGAGCCGCAGCGCCCCCGCACCATGCCCGAGCCGCTGTGGACGGTGGTCGAGCGCTGCCTGCGCAAGGACCCGGCCCAGCGCCCCACCGCCGTCTCGCTGGCCGAGGCGCTGCGGGTGGTCGCGGCCGGCGTCGGGGTGCACTCCTCCCCGGCCGCGGTGGACGCCGCGCTGGCCGTCGGCGACCTGCTGGTGCCCGCCCCGGCGCCGGCCGCCCCGGCCGGCGCGCACGACGCCACCCTGGCCGGCGTCGGCTACGACCCGGCCGCCGCCACCCAGGTCATGGCGCACCAGCCGCCGGCGCCCGGCACCGAGGACCGCACCCAGCTGATCGCCCCGCAGCCGCCCGCCGCCCCGCCCGCGGAGCGCACCCGGGTGATGCCCGCGGTGCCGCCCGCCCCCGAGCAGGCCCCCGCCCAGCCGGAGGGCCCGCACCCCTGGCAGACCCAGCTGCGCGCCGCCCGGGACCGCAACGCGCAGACCCGGATCGGCTACTTCGATCCGGACGGCCCCGGCGAGCCGCAGGTCGCCCCGCGCCCGTACCAGGCCGGCCAGCACCCGCAGCAGGGCGGCGGCTACCCGCAGCCGGGCCCCGGCGGCCGCCCGCCGGTCGCCCCGCCGCCCTACCAGCGGCCCGCGCAGGACGGCCGCTACGCCCCGCAGCAGGGCCCGTACCAGCCCCAGCAGCCGCAGCAGGGCGGCCACCCGCAGCAGGGCCGGGGCGGCCGTCCGCCGGTCGCCCCGCCGCCGTACCAGGCGCAGCAGCAGCACCAGCAGCCGGCCGGCTACGGCGGGCAGCCGGGCTACGAGGCGCCGCCGAACTACGGCGCCCCGCAGCGCCGGGCCGAGCCGCCGGCCCCGCAGCGCCGCCCGGAGCCGGAGCCGCCCCGCGAGCGGGAGCGCGAGCGCGAGCCGCGCCGGCGCAGCCCCAACCGGATGCGGATCCCCGGCCTGGGCTGCCTGAAGGGCTGCCTGCTGGTGCTGGTGGTGCTGGCGGTCGGCTGCCTGGCGCTGTGGAACTTCACGCCGCTGCCGCACTACTGGGACAACGTGGTCGGCTGGTACGACTCGGCCCGGAACTGGGTCACCAGCCATACCTGACAGTGGAATTGACGCTTTGTCGACAATCTCGCGAAATTCCACCGGATCGGTACCTCCCCGGGGGCCCTCCGCGGCCCCCGGAGGCCCCGCGGGCGCGTAGGTTGTTCGTCGAGCACCGACCTACACGAGCCCACGGAGCAGCATTGGCACGCAAGATCGGCAGCCGGTACACCGTCCACCAGGTGATCGGCCGCGGCTCGGCCGGCTCCGTGTGGCTCGGCGAGGGCCCCGACGGCCCGGTCGCGGTGAAGCTGCTGCGCGAGGACCTCGCGGCCGACCAGGTGCTGGTCGGCCGCTTCGTCCAGGAGCGCGCCGCCCTCACCGGCCTCGACCACCCGCACGTGGTCGGCGTCCACGACATGGTGGTCGACGGCAGCGACCTCGCCCTGGTGATGGACCTGGTCCAGGGCAGCGACCTGCGCACCCGGCTGGAGCGCGACGGCGTGCTCAGCCCGCTGGTCGCCGCCTCGGTGATCGCCGACGTCGCCGACGGCCTGGCCGCCGCGCACGCCGCCGGCATCGTGCACCGCGACGTCAAGCCGGAGAACGTCCTGCTCGACCTCGCCGCCCCGCCCGGCCCCGGCGGCGCCCCGCGCGCCAAGCTCACCGACTTCGGCATCGCCCGCCTGGTCGACGCCCCCCGCCGCACCCGGGCCACCCGGATCATCGGCACCCCCGACTACCTCGCCCCCGAGATCATCGAGGGCCTGGAGCCGCGCGCCGCCGTCGACATCTACGCCACCGCCACCGTGCTGTACGAACTGCTCACCGGCACCACCCCGTTCGGCGGCGGCCACACCGGCGCGGTGCTGCGCCGGCACGTCACCGAGAACGTCCCCCCGGTCGAGGGCATGCCGGACGGCCTGTGGCGGATCATCTCCGAGTGCCTGGCCAAGGCCCCCGCCTCCCGGCTGCGCGCCGCCGAGCTGGCCGCCCGGCTGCGCGCCCTGCTGCCCGAACTGGCCGGCGTCGGCCCGCTCGCCGTCCCCGAGCAGCGCGCCGCCGCCGAGGAGGTCCCCACCCCCGGCGAGGCGGTCTACGCCGAGAGCGACGCCTTCGCCGGCAGCGGCACCCACCGCCGCCGCCGCGGCCCCGCCGTCCCGCTGGTGCCCGGCCCGCAGCCCGACTCCACCCGGGACACCCACACCAGCCTGCGCCGCCCCTCCGCCCAGGAGCTGGCCTCCTACGCCGAGGAGTCCCGGGCCCAGCGCGACCGCCCCGCGGCCGGCCCGCACCGCCGCACCCGGGCCCAGATGATCCGCCGCCGCCGCACCCTGGCCGTGCTGATCGCCGTGGTCCTGCTGCTCGCGGGCGCCGCCGCCGCGTGGACGGCGTTCGCCGCCGAGCCCCCCGCGGGCGCCTCCGCGGCGGTGCACACCGGCTGGTACCCCCGGTTGTAGCCGAGCCCCCCCGCCGAACCATTACCCTTGAGGCGTGGCAGCCGTCGATCCTTCCGAAGAGCTCAAGAACCTCGATTCGACCATGGCGTCGATCGAGGCCGTCCTCGACCTGGACAAGATCCGGGCCGACATCGCGACCCTGGAGGAGGAGGCAGCCGCCCCCAATCTGTGGGACGACCTCGCGAACGCGCAGAAGGTCACCAGCCGGCTCTCCTTCCTCCAGGGCGAGCTGCGCAAGGTCGAGACCCTGCGCGGCCGGGTCGAGGACCTGGGCGTCCTGTTCGAACTGGCCGAGGCCGAGGACGACGCGGACACCCGCGCCGAGGCCGAGACCGAGCTGGTCGCCGTGCAGAAGGCCGTCGAGGAGCTGGAGGTGCGCACCCTGCTCTCCGGCGAGTACGACGCCCGCGAGGCCCTGGTCAACATCCGCGCCGAGGCGGGCGGCGTCGACGCCGCCGACTTCGCCGAGCAGCTGATGCGCATGTACCTGCGCTGGGCCGAGCGGCACGGCTACCCGACCGAGGTCTACGACACCTCGTACGCCGAAGAGGCCGGCATCAAGTCCGCGACCTTCACCGTCAAGGCGCCGTACTCCTACGGCACCCTCTCGGTCGAGCAGGGCACCCACCGCCTGGTGCGGATCTCCCCGTTCGACAACCAGGGCCGCCGGCAGACCTCCTTCGCCGGCGTCGAGGTGCTCCCGGTCGTCGAGACCTCCGACCACGTCGACATCGACGAGGGCGACCTGCGGATCGACGTCTACCGCGCCTCCGGCCCCGGCGGCCAGGGCGTCAACACCACCGACTCCGCGGTCCGGATCACCCACCTGCCCACCGGCATCGTGGTCTCCTGCCAGAACGAGCGCTCCCAGATCCAGAACAAGGCCTCGGCGATGAACGTCCTCCAGGCCAAGCTGCTGGAGCGCCGCCGCCAGGAGGAGCGCGCCGCGATGGACGCGCTCAAGGACGGCGGCTCGTCCTGGGGCAACCAGATGCGCTCCTACGTCCTGCACCCGTACCAGATGGTCAAGGACCTGCGCACCGAGCACGAGGTCGGCAACCCGCAGGCGGTGCTGGACGGCGACATCGACGGCTTCATCGAGGCGGGCATCCGCTGGCGCAAGCAGCGCGAGAACTGAACGCGCGGTTAAAGAGCGGCAAGGCAAGAACGGGAAGGGCCCCTCCGCCGTGGCGGAGGGGCCCTTCCCGTGGTTTGTGGTTCGTGGTCCGAGGTCAGCGCAGCAGCAGGGCGAGCACGAGCACCGCGGCGAACAGCAGGCCGAGCAGCACCGCGGGGTTGAGCGCGGCGAACGGCCCGTGCTGCTCCTGCTGGAGCCGGGCCCGGTTGGCGCGGCACACCGGGCAGCGGCCGTCGCTCACGCGGCCGTTGCAGTTGGCGCACACCAGTTGGTCGCAGGTCATGCGATCTCCTCCTTGCTGCATAGCCAACGTGCCGGAGGCGGATTCGGTTCCGACTGCTTACCACTCTGCCAGGTTCCCCACCCCTCGGCTCCCGGAGGAGAAGGGTTATCGATCTGTGACGTAGCTCGCAATTTCCGGGGCGAACCCGAACAACACCTGACGAAACCACGGTCAGTAGGCGTCCGGCGACTGCGGGTGCAGTTGGGCATCGCGTAAGGTCACTGGCTCCGATCCACCTAGGATGGCCCCCGTGATGCAGCCGTGATCAGATTCGACAACGTCTCCAAGACCTATCCCAAGCAGAACCGTCCGGCCCTGGACAACGTCTCGCTGGAGATCGAGAAGGGCGAGTTCGTCTTCCTGGTCGGTTCGTCCGGTTCGGGCAAGTCGACGTTCCTGCGCCTGTGCCTGCGCGAGGAGCGCCCCTCCACCGGCGACGTGCACGTGCTCGGCAAGGACCTGGGCAAGCTCTCGAACTGGAAGGTGCCGCACATGCGGCGCCAACTGGGCACCGTCTTCCAGGACTTCCGCCTGCTGCCGAACAAGACCGTCGGGCAGAACGTGGCGTTCGCCCTGGAGGTCATCGGCAAGCCGAAGAGCGCCATCAACAAGGTGGTGCCCGAGGTGCTCGACCTGGTCGGCCTCGGCGGCAAGGAGGACCGGATGCCCGGCGAGCTGTCGGGCGGTGAGCAGCAGCGCGTGGCGATCGCCCGCGCGTTCGTGAACCGGCCGATGCTGCTGATCGCCGACGAGCCCACCGGCAACCTCGACCCGCAGAACTCGGTCGGCATCATGAAGCTGCTCGACCGCATCAACCGGACCGGCACCACCGTGCTGATGGCGACCCACGACCAGGCCATCGTCGACCAGATGCGCAAGCGCGTCATCGAGCTCGACAAGGGCCTGCTGGTCCGCGACCAGGCCCGCGGCGTCTACGGCTACCAGAGCTAGAAGAGAGAAGCATGCGCGCCCAGTTCGTTCTGTCGGAGATCGGCGTCGGTCTCCGCCGCAACCTGACCATGACCATCGCCGTCGTGGTCAGTGTCGCGCTGTCGCTCGCCCTCGCCGGTGCCTCGCTGCTGGTCCGCGACCAGGTCAACTCCATGAAGGACTACTGGTACGACAAGGTCGAGGTCAGCATCTACTTCTGCACGAAGGCGGACCACAACTCGCCGCAGTGCGCGTCGGGCGAGGCGACCGACGACCAGATCCAGGCGGTCAAGGACGGCCTGGCGAAGATGCCGCTGGTGCAGAACTACACCTTCGAGAACTCGCAGGAGGCGTTCAAGCACTTCCAGGAGAGCAACCCGGACAACCCGCTGCTGGCGGCGGTCGGCCCGGACGCGATGCCGCAGTCCTGGCGGGTCAAGCTGAACGACCCGACCCGGTTCGACGTGGTGCAGAGCGCCTTCGCCGGCAAGCCCGGCGTGAAGTCGGTCGAGGACCAGCGGAAGATCCTGGAGAACCTGTTCGGCCTGCTGCGCGGCCTGCAGACCGCCGCGTTCGTGATCATGGTGCTGATGCTGTTCGTCGCCCTGCTGCTGATCGTCAACACCGTCCGGGTGTCCGCGTTCAGCCGCCGCCGCGAGACCGGCATCATGCGGCTGGTCGGCGCCTCCAACTTCTACGTGCAGATGCCGTTCATCGCGGAGGCCGCGTTCGCCGCGCTGCTCGGCTCGGCGCTGGCCTCGGCGCTGCTGCTGGGCGGGCACTTCTTCGTCCAGGGCTGGCTGGCCAAGAAGGTGGCGTTCATCCACTTCATCGGCCTGTCCTCGGTGCTGGCGGTGATCCCGCTGCTGGTCGTGGTCGGCATGGCGATGGCCGGCGTGGCCGCGTTCTTCACCCTGCGCAAGTACCTGAAGGTCTGACGGACCGTCGGCGCCACCGGCCGGCGGGCCCGCCGCGGCACTAGACTCGCGGGCATGCCGACACCGCAGCGGGTACGCCAGGGGATGACGCTCGGCCTGGTGTTCGGCGCGGTGCTGTTCGCCGGAGCCGCCTCGGGGGCCTGGGGAGAGCCGGACGGCTCCTCCCGGGCCCCTTCGTCGTCCGAGGGCCCGCCGCCCGCCGACCTCGCCGGGGCCGACCTCACCCCGCAGCAGGCCCGGCAGTTGGTCGGAGACAGCGGCGACCGCTGGGCGGCCTACCTGAGCCCGCAGCAGTACGCGGACCTCACCGGCGGCCGGTACGCGGGCGTCGGGCTGAACGTGGACCGGGAGGCCGGCGGGCCCACCCTGGTCGCCGAGGTGGTGCCCGGCTCGCCCGCCGCCCGGGCCGGCATCGAGCCCGGCCAGCGGCTGGTCACCGTCGACGGGGCGCCCGCCGAGCAACTGCCGGTCACCGAACTGGTCTCCCGGCTGCGCGGCGGACCGGCCGGCAGCACGGTCGCCGTGGACGTCCGGGACGGGGCCGGGCCGGTGCGCGAACTCACCCTCACCCGGGCCGAACTCTCCACCCGCGAGGTCGAGGTGGAGCACCCGGCGCCCGGCGTGGCCCGGATTGCCGTGCACGCCTTCACCGAGGGCGTCGCCGAGCAGGTGCGGGCCGCCGAGGCCGGCTCCCGGGGCGTGGTGCTCGACCTGCGCGGCAACTCCGGCGGGCTGGTCGGGGAGGCCGTCGACACCGCCTCGGTGTTCCTCGACGGCGGCCCGGTGGCCAGCTACCAGGTGCACGGCGAGCACCGCGAACTGACCGCCGCCCCCGGCGGCGACACCGCCGTCCCGCTGGTGGTGCTGGTCGACGGCGGCACCATGAGCGCCGCCGAACTGCTGGCCGGCGCGCTCCAGGACCGCAGCCGGGCCGTCCTGGTGGGCAGCCGCACCTTCGGCAAGGGCACCGTCCAGCAGCCCAGCCGGCTCGCCGACGGCTCGGTGCTGGAACTCACCGTCGGCCGCTACCAGACCCCGGCCGGCCGCTCCCCGGACGGCACCGGCGTCCAGCCCGACGTGCCGGCCGCCGGCGAGGACCCGCAGGCGCTCGCCCTCAAGGTGCTGGACGGGCTGAGCGGCTCCGCCCCCGGCGCCACCGGCACCCCCGCCGCCCCCGCTGCGCCCGCCGCCGGGGCCGCCGGGCCCGCCGCGCCGTAAAGGGGCTGCCGCGCCCGCCGCCGAAGTGCGAGAATGACCGGGCTATGGCAAAGGAAACGGGCAAGAAGCTGGTCGCGCAGAACAAGAAGGCGCGGCACGAGTACACCATTCTCGACACCTACGAGTGCGGCATGGTGCTCACCGGTACCGAGGTCAAGTCGCTGCGCGAGGGCCGGGCCAACCTGGTCGACGGCTACGCGTACGTCCAGGGCGGCGAGGCCTGGATCGACAACGTCTTCATCCCCGAGTACGCCCAGGGCACCTGGACCAACCACTCGGCGCGGCGCAAGCGCAAGCTGCTGCTGCACAAGATGGAGATCCGCAAGATCGAGTCCAAGGCGAAGGAGAGCGGCCACACGCTGGTCCCGCTGTCGCTCTACTTCAAGGACGGCCGCGCCAAGCTCGAACTCGCCCTCGCCGTCGGCAAGAAGCTGTACGACAAGCGGCAGACCCTGCGCGAGCGCCAGGACCGCCGCGAGTCCGACCGCGCGGTGGCCGCCGCCCGCCGGCGCTCCGGCCAGGGCTGATCCGCCGCCGGGCCCCGGGAGCGGGGCCCGGCGGCGGGCCGTGATCGGACGTCTCCGTATCATCTGCGGGTGGACATCTCGCTGTTGAGCGGCTGGTTGCCGTGGACCTTCCGGATACTGGCCGTCGTCGCGGTGGTCGGGACCCTGTTCCGGCTCAGCCCGTTCTGGCTCCGCCGCAGACTGCCCTGGGTGGTCGGCGGATCGCTGGCCGGCACCGGCCTGATAGCCCTGCTGGTGTCGCTGTTCGGCGACGTCCAGGACCCGCTGCCGTTCGGCCTCTGGTTCTGGGTCTGCTGCGCCCTGCTGGGCCTGGGCGGCCTGGCCGCCGGCATCCGGCGGGCCCGCTGGTGGAACCTGGTCGCCGTCCCGGTGGCGCTCGGGATGTCCCTGCTGTGCGCCGCCAACTCGATCAACATCTCCACCGGTTACTACCCGAACGTGAACGCGGCGTTCGGCGACCTGACGGACGCCCCGGTGCCGCAGCAGATGACGCTGGAGGAGGCGCTGGCCACCGTCGGCCGGTCCAACGCGGGCCGGGTGGTCGCGGTGGACATCCCCGCCGAGCCGAGCGGCTTCAAGCACCGCCGCGAACTGGTCTACCTGCCGCCGGCCTGGTTCCGCAGCAAGGTCCGGCCCAAGCTGCCGGTGGTGGAGATGATCGGCGGCCAGTTCGCCGCGCCCGACAACTGGATCCGGGCCGGCGGGGCGATCAGCACCGCCGACGCGTACGCCGCCGCGCACAACGGCTACGCCCCGATCCTGGTGATGGTGGACGCCACCGGGAACTTCAAGACCGACACCGAGTGCGTCAACGGCAAGCCCGGCAACGCCGAGGACCACCTGGTCAAGGACGTCCCGCCGTACATCGCCAAGACCTTCGGCTCCGCCTCCGGCCCGCACTCCTGGGCGGTGGCCGGCTGGTCGATGGGCGGCACCTGCGCGGTGGACCTGGCCGTGCTGCACCCCGACGTGTTCGGCCACTTCGTCGACATCTCCGGCGACACCGGCCCCAACCTCGGCGGCAAGCAGACCACCATCAACGACCTGTACGGCGGGAACGCCGCCGCCTGGGACGCGCACGACCCGGTGACCGTCCTCGGCCGGGCCAAGAAGGACGCCTACCGGGGCTCCGGCGGCTACTTCCTGGTCGGCGACGAGGAGGGCGGCAAGCACCTGGAGAGCGCCCAGATCCTGGACCGGGCCGCCCGGGAGGCCGGCCTGGAGACCAAGGTCGAGGTCCACCCCGGCAAGCACGACTGGCAGTTCGGCACCGCGAGCTTCAAGCTGGCGCTGCCCTGGCTGGCCCAGCGGACCGGCCTGCCCGGCGCGAACTGACCTCGGGCGGCCCCGGTCCGGGACCGGGGCCGCCCCCGGGCATCAATGCGCTGGACCCTTGACGCGCCGGTTGAGTACTATGGCAGCGCACCACCCGGAGGGCCCCGCCCGCCGGAGCTGTTTCTCAAAAAAACATGGGGATGATCGGTTTCGACAGTGACAGTCGAAACAGGAGAAGCGAGCCGAGGAACGCGGCAATGATCTCGTTAACCATCTGTCGCAAAAAAATAATCGCCAACTCTAAGCGCGATTCCCAGCAGTTCGCTCTCGCAGCCTGATCTGCGAAAGTGAATGGGTGTCAGCCCGGGGCGTTCCCGACCCGGATCCTGGCATAATCTAGGGAACTCAACCTTCCACCCCGGTCGCGGGGGTGGCGGGGAAACCAAACAGTGACTGGGCCTGTTGGCGGCTTGTCCGCGTGACCGCCAGGGCCGAGAAACTCACAGCGGACTGCGCTCGGAGAAGTCCTGAATCCACTTCACTGGACCCGGGTTCGATTCCCGGCATCTCCACCACCCCATGTGCACCGCAGAGCCGCCCCCGTTCACCGGAGGGCGGCTCTCGTGCGTCCCGGGCCCTCACACGCCGCCCCCGGGCCGGGTGAGCGGACGGTACCGCGCCCTTCACACCGCACAACGAGTCCGAAATCGTGGGTTCCTAGCGTCATGCCCAAGGACAACGGAACGCGAAGGAGCAGCCCCATGGACGGCACCACCACGCGCGGCAGGACGGGCGGCCGCTGGATCCAGCAGTGGGACCCGGAGGACACCGCGTTCTGGGCGGCCACCGGCCGCCGCACCGCCCGCCGCAACCTCGCCTTCTCGGTGCTCTCCGAACACATCGGCTTCTCGATCTGGAGCCTGTGGTCGGTGATGGTGCTCTTCATGGGCAAGGAGTACGGCATCGACCCGGCCGGCAAGTTCTTCCTGGTGGCGATGCCCACCCTGGTCGGCGCCTTCGTCCGGATCCCCTACACCGTGGCGGTCGCCCGGTTCGGCGGCCGGAACTGGACGGTGGTCTCCGCGCTGCTGCTGCTCCTGCCCGCCCTGGCCGCCTGGTACGTGATGCACCCCGGCACCTCGTACACCACCTTCATGCTGGTCGCGGCGCTCACCGGGTTCGGCGGCGGCAACTTCGCCTCCTCGATGACCAACATCAACGCCTTCTACCCGGCCCGGCACAAGGGCTGGGCGCTCGGCCTGAACGCCGGCGGTGGCAACATCGGGGTGCCGGTGATCCAGCTGGTCTCGCTCGGCGTGATCGCCTGGGCCGGAGCCGGCCACCCGCGGCTGGTGCTCGGCGTCTACCTGCCGCTGATCGTGGTCGCCGCGCTGTGCGCCGCCCTGTTCATGGACAACCTCGCCCCGATGCGCTCCGACACCGGCGCGCTGGCCGCCGTCGTCAAGGAGAAGCACACCTGGCTGATGTCGGTGCTGTACATCGGCACCTTCGGCTCCTTCATCGGCTTCTCCTTCGCCTTCGGCCTGGTGCTGCAGAACCAGTTCGGCCGCACCCCGCTGCAGGCCGCCCAACTCACCTTCCTCGGCCCGCTGCTGGGCTCGGTGATCCGCCCGCTCGGCGGCAAGCTCGCCGACCGGTACGGCGGCGCCCGGATCACGCTGTGGAACTTCGCCGCGATGGCCGCCGCCGCGAGCGCGGTCACCTACGCCTCGTCGATCCGCTCGCTGCCGGTCTTCCTCACCGGCTTCGTCGCCCTGTTCGTGCTCGCCGGGCTCGGCAACGGCTCCACCTACAAGATGATCCCCGGCATCTTCGACGCCAAGGCCCAGGACCGGATCGCCGCCGGGGCCGCCGCCGAGGAGGCCGCCGCCTGGTCGCGCCGGATGTCCGGCGCCGCGATCGGCGTGATCGGCGCGGTCGGCGCCCTCGGCGGGCTCTTCATCAACCTCGCCTTCCGGGAGTCCTTCCTGATCGCCAAGTCCGGCACCCCCGCCTTCGTCTCCTTCCTCGCCGCCTACGCCGTCTGCTCCGCCCTCACCTGGGCGGTCTACCTGCGCCGCCCCGCCGCCGGGGCCGCCACCGAAACCCCCGCCCTCACCCGGGTCTGACCGGGCGTCACACTCCCGGAAGCACCCCGCAAGCACCCCGCAAGCACCCCCTCGGAAGCCCCCGGACCGCCCCGACCTGCCGCGAAACACGCCGGTAATCGGGGCGACCCGGGGGTGACACCGCGACCGGACACGATTGATCACCCACCCGACCGCCGCCCCGTCCCTCGCCAGGACACCCCGGGCCGCGCAGCTAAGGACCACACCGCATGGCCGACCCGACCCGATGCCAGCCGGCCGAACCGGCGCCCACCGATGCCGAGCCCACCGAAGCCGCGACCGCCGCCGCCGAGCCCACCGAAGCTGCCGGGCCCGCCGAGGCCGGCCCGCTGGCCGGCTGGACCGTCGGCATCACCGCCGCCCGCCGCGCCGACGAACTCGCCGCCCTGCTGCAGCGCCGCGGCGCGGACGTGCTGCGCGCCCCCGCCCTGCGGATCGTCCCGCTCGCCGACGACGGCGAGCTCCACACCGCCACCCGCGCCCTGATCGCCGACCCGCCCGACCTGGCCGTCGCCACCACCGGCATCGGCTTCCGCGGCTGGCTGGAGGCCGCCGACGGCTGGGACCTCGGCGACGACCTGCGCGCCGCCCTCGGCCGCGCCGCCGTGCTGGCCCGCGGCCCCAAGGCCAAGGGCGCGATCCGCGCCGCCGGGCTGCGCGAGTCCTTCTCCGCCGCCACCGAGTCCTCCGCCGAGGTCCTCTCCCACCTGCTCGACCAGGGCGTCGACGGCCGCCGGATCGCCGTCCAGCTGCACGGCGCCCCGCTGCCCGGCTTCGTCGAGTCGCTGCGCGCCGCCGGCGCCGACGTGGTCGAGGTGCCGGTCTACCGCTGGCTGCCGCCCGCCGACCCCGGCCCGCTCGACCGCCTCCTCGACGCGGCCTGCACCGGCGCGGTCGACGCCGTCACCTTCACCTCCGCGCCCGCCGCGATCAGCCTGCTGGAGCGGGCCGCCGAGCGCGGCCGCACCGAGGAGCTGCTGCACGCCCTGCGCCGCGACGTCCTGGCGGTCTGCGTCGGCCCGGTCACCGCCGCGCCCCTGGACGCGCTGGACGTCCCCACCGTCTGGCCCGAGCGGATGCGGCTGGGCGCGATGGTGCAGACCCTCACCGCCGCCCTCCCGGCCCGCTCCCGCCCGCTCCCGGTGGCCGGCCACACCCTGGAACTGCGCGGCCGGGCCGCCCTGGTCGACGGCCTGCTGCGCCCCGTCCCGCCGGCCGGCATGGCCCTGCTGCGCACCCTGGCCCACCGCCCCGGCTGGGTCGTCCCGCGCGCCGACCTGCTCCGCGCGCTGCCCGGCAGCGGCGACGACGAGCACGCCGTGGAGTCCGCGATGGCCCGGCTGCGCCAGTCGCTCGGCGCCCCCGGCCTGATCACCACCGTGGTCAAGCGCGGCTACCGGCTCTCGCTCGACCACTGAGCGGAGCCACCGGGCGGAGCCGCCGGGCGGGGCCGCCGAGCGGGGTCCGGGCGTTCGGCGGGGCCCCCGTCTACCGGAGAGGAGGCCGGTTCCCTGTAAGATCTTCCGTCCGCCTTTTTCTCCGCACCTTTGGGGGGCTCCTTGGGCGCGCACGGCTCCGCCGAGCACCGATCCGACACCGTCCGCGACCGCGAGATCGCGGGGGAGCAACGGCATCTCGACACCGTCTACCGGCGGTTGGAGGAGAAGCTGGCCGAGGCGGAGTACATCCTGGAGGACGCCGCCAAACGGGTGCAGGTCGGCACCCCCGGCGCGCTCGCCGAGCGGGACGCCCAGGTGTACCGGGCCGGTGCCCACCTGCAGCGGTTGAACAACGAGTTCGAGGACTTCCTGTTCGGCCGGATCGACCTCCAGCAGGCCGACGCGCCGGAGGAGCACGGGATCCCGTCCCAGACTCCGCTGGACCCGGCCGACCCGGCCGTCGCCGAGAGCCTGCACATCGGCCGGCTGGGCGTGCTGGACGCCGAGTTCGGCCCGCTGGTGATCGACTGGCGGGCCCCGGCCGCCGCGCCGTTCTACCGGGCGACGCCGCTGGAGCCGGGCCGGGTGATCCGGCGCCGGGTGATCCGGTCGAAGGGCCGGAAGGTGATCGGCGTCGAGGACGACCTGCTCCGCCCCGACCTGGCGCCGACCCTGGACGGCGAGGAGCTGGCCGTGGTCGGCGACGGCGCGCTGATGGCGACGCTGGGCCGGGCCCGCGGCCACTCGATGCGCGACATCGTCTCCTCCATCCAGAAGGAGCAGGACGAGGTGATCCGGGCCGCCGCCGCGGGCGCCACCCTGGTCACCGGCGGCCCCGGCACCGGCAAGACCGCGGTGGCCCTGCACCGGGCCGCGTTCCTGCTCTACCAGGACCGCCGCCGGTACGCGGGCGGCATCCTGGTGGTCAGCCCGACCGCGCTGCTGGTCTCGTACACCGAGGGCGTGCTGCCCTCGCTGGGCGAGGAGGGCCAGGTGGCGATCCGCGCGGTCGGCAGCCTGGTGGACGGGATCGAGGCGTCCCGCTACGACAGCCCGGAGGTGTCCCGGATCAAGGGCTCGGCGCGGATGGTGCAGCTGCTGCGCCGGGCCGCCCGGGCGGCCCTGGAGCTGGGCGCGCCGACCGAGCTGAAGGTGTTCGCCCGCGGCCGGGCGCTGCGGCTGGACGCGGGCCGGCTGAAGGCGGTGCGCGGCAACGTGGTGGGCGGCGGCGGCACGCCGTTGAACCTGCTGCGCCCGCGGGCCCGCCGCCTGCTGCTGGACGCGCTCTGGTCGGAGGCGGTCCGCGACCTGCCGAAGCCCACCAGCCACGCGGAGCGCGAGCAGCGCCAGGAGGAGCGCGAGTCCTTCGACGAGTACGTGTCCGACGAGGCCCCGTTCCTGGCCTTCCTGGACGCCTGGTGGCCCGCCGTCACCCCGCGCCGGGTGCTGGCCACCCTCAAGCAGCACCGGCACACCAACCGGATCGCCCGCCGCGCGGTCACCCCGGAGGAGTCCCGGCTGCTCGCCGCGTCCTGGCGGCACCTGGACGAGCGCGGCGCGGGCGACCTGTCCGCGCACGACGTGGCGCTGGTGGACGAGCTGCAGGTGCTGCTCGGCGAGCCGGCCCGCCCGAAGGTGCGCGAGGTGGACGCGGTCGACATGCTGACCGGCCTGGACGAGGTCACCACGTACGGCGAGCGGATGTACCGCCAGCGCGAGCGCGAGCGCGTTCCGGAGGAGCGGCGCGAGTACGCGCACGTGATCGTCGACGAGGCGCAGGACCTCACGCCGATGCAGTGGCGGATGATCGGCCGCCGCTCCCGGATGGCGACCTGGACGATCGTCGGCGACCCGGCGCAGTCCTCCTGGCCGTTCCCGCAGGAGGCGCAGGCGGCGATGGACGAGGTGCTGGCGGGCAAGCCGCGCCGCCGGCACACGCTGACCGTGAACTACCGCAACCCGGCGGAGATCGCCGAGGTGGCGGCGAAGGTGCTGGAGCTGGCCGCCCCGGGCACCCCGTCGCCGAGCGCGGTGCGGGCCACCGGCGCGCACCCGCGGTTCGCGGCGGTCCGCGAGCCGGACGCGGCGGCGTTCGGCGCGGCGGCCCGGGCCGAGCTGGAGCGGCTGCTGGGCGAGGTGGACGGCACGGTGGCGGTGGTGGTCCCGATGGACCGCCGGGCCGAGGCGGCCACCTGGACCGCGGGCCTGGGCGAGCGGGTGGTGGCGCTGGGCAGCCTGGAGGCCAAGGGCCTGGAGTACGACGCCACGGTGGTGGCCGACCCGACCGGCATCGCGGGCGAGTCGGAGGCGGGCCTGCGGGTGCTGTACGTGGCGCTGACCCGGGCCACCCAGCGGCTGACGGTGCTCTCCGGCCCGGACGACCTGCCGGACGCCGCGGGCGTCCCGGCGCTGCTGAAGTAGCCGGAGCAGCACGAAGGCCCCCCACCCGGAGGTGGGGGGCCTTCGCCACGTTGAACACCGACCCGCCATGCTCGCCTCGCGGCAAGTGGTCCCTCGAAGGGACGAAGGTTGGGCCCGGGGGCTTGGATCGAGCCGGTGCCGTTCCAATGTAACGCATCCGCGCCGACGGGCAAGGAGGTGCTGCTCCGGACCGGGCGCTTTGTGGGGTCCGCACACTCAATGCACGTTATTTCTGGCAAGCCCTTGGTCGGTGCGACCATCGAGGTCTAGCATGCCGAGCGGCATGGAACTTCAACAGTTTGTTGATTCAGGAAGAAGGACGTCGATGGCGACGGTGCCCAGTGTCTCGAACTCGATCACGGTCCGGTTGGAGGTCCCGGCCACCGGCAACGCGGTGAGCTCGATCACCACCGCGGTGGAGTCCTCCGGCGGTTCGGTCACCGGTCTCGACGTCACGGCCTCCGGCCTGGAGGCGCTGCGCATCGACGTCACCGTGGCGGCGTCCTCGGTGGCGCACGGCCAGGAGATCGTCGAGAAGCTCCGCACCATCGACGGCGTGAGCATCGGCAAGGTCTCCGACCGCACCTTCCTGATGCACCTCGGCGGCAAGATCGAGATGTCCTCGAAGCTGCCGATCCGCAACCGCGACGACCTGAGCATGATCTACACCCCCGGCGTGGCCCGGGTCTGCATGGCGATCGCCGAGAACCCGGAGGACGCCCGCCGGCTGACCATCAAGCGCAACAGCGTCGCGGTGGTCACCGACGGCTCCGCGGTGCTGGGCCTGGGCAACATCGGCCCGAAGGCCGCGCTG
Source organism: Kitasatospora sp. NRRL B-11411 (assembly GCF_000721345.1). Lineage (NCBI taxonomy): Bacteria > Bacillati > Actinomycetota > Actinomycetes > Kitasatosporales > Streptomycetaceae > Kitasatospora > Kitasatospora sp. NRRL B-11411. The sequence continues at coordinate 51,975 of NZ_JOGH01000020.1, forward strand.
CCGGTGATGGAGGGCAAGGCGGCGCTGTTCAAGCGGTTCGCGGGCATCGACGCCTGGCCGCTGTGCCTGGACACCCAGGACGCCGACGAGATCGTGGCGATCGTCAAGGCGATCGCGCCGGGCTTCGCGGGCATCAACCTGGAGGACATCTCGGCGCCGCGCTGCTTCGAGATCGAGGCCCGGCTGCGCGAGGCGCTGGACATCCCGGTCTTCCACGACGACCAGCACGGCACCGCGATCGTGGTGCTGGCCGCGCTGACCAACGCGCTCAAGGTGGTCGGCAAGGAGATCGGCGAGATCCGGGTCGTGATGAGCGGCGCCGGCGCCGCGGGCACCGCGATCCTCAAGCTGCTGATGGCCGCGGGCGTCGCGCACGCCACCGTGGCGGACGTCCGCGGCGTGGTCCACCAGGGCCGCGAGGACCTGAACGACAGCCTGCGCTGGATCGCCGAGAACACCAACCGCTCCGGCCGCACCGGCACCCTCAAGGAGGCGGTGGCCGACGCCGACGTGTTCATCGGCGTCTCCGCCCCGAACGTGCTGGACGGCGACGACCTGGCCACCATGGCCAAGGACGCGATCGTCTTCGCGCTGGCCAACCCCGACCCGGAGGTCGACCCGGCGGTGGCCCGGCAGACCGCCGCGGTGGTCGCCACCGGCCGCAGCGACTTCCCCAACCAGATCAACAACGTGCTGGTCTTCCCGGGCGTCTTCCGCGGCCTGCTGGACGCGCAGAGCGCCAGCGTGGACACCGAGATGATGCTGGCCGCCGCCCGGGCGCTGGCCACCACCGTCACCGACGACGAGCTGAACCCGAACTACATCATCCCCAGCGTCTTCCACCCGGGCGTGGCCAAGACCGTCGCGGCCGCCGTCCGGGACGCCGCGGTGGCCGCCCGCGGCGACGCCGAGCCGGCCCCCGAGACCCCCACCCCGGGCATCGTCGGGACGCTCGACACCGGTGCTTTCCCGGCCGTTCAGCTCTGAGCTCCGCCCCGTCCGGCGTCCCCGCGTCCGGCGGGGGCGCCCGAGCCCTTGCGACACAAGGGCAAGGGGCGTGTTTGGGCTTGTCGGTGCCAGGGCGTACGGTAGCCCTGCGACGGGGAGGCGTGTCCGACAAGTACGGTACGTCCCCAGTTGCGTCACGGCGTGTCGTCCCGGCCGCCGCCCGTTCCGGCCGTGCCGGAGCCGACGGAGCGTCACACCTCCGTCGGGTGGGCGCTGTTCGGGTCAACCACGCCGGTTCCCGATTGGCTTTCTCAGTGCCGGTCGGGGCAGGATTCGTACCCAGGCGGGCAGTTTGCGGCGCTTCGCGGTGCGAGCCCGGCCCCTGACCACCCCTCGCCTGAACGAACACCGTCGCGCGGACCGGCCATGCCTCCGTGCACGGCAGAGCAACAGACCACAGGAGTACACATGAACCGCAGTGAGCTGGTGGCCGCGCTGGCCGAGCGCGCCGAGGTGACCCGCAAGGACGCCGACGCCGTGCTGGCCGCCTTCGCCGAGATCACCGGCGAGGTCGTCGCCAAGGGCGACGAGAAGGTCACCATCCCCGGTTTCCTGACCTTCGAGCGCACCCTGCGCGCCGCCCGCACCGCCCGCAACCCGCAGACCGGCGAGCCGATCCAGATCGCCGAGGGCTACAGCGTCAAGGTGAGCGCCGGCTCGAAGCTGAAGGAAGCCGCGAAGGGCAAGTGACCCCCCGCAGCTGAACGCACCGGTGGCCCGGACCCCCTCGGGGGTCCGGGCCACCGGCTTTCCCGCGCGCCGCGCTCAGGCGGTCAGCAGGACCTCGGACACCTCGGAGCCCGAGGGCAGCTCGATGTGCGCGCCCAGGTCGCGCAGCTTGTCCATGAAGTTCTCGTAGCCGCGGTTGATCAGGTCGATGCCGTGCACCGTGGAGGTGCCCTCGGCGGCCAGCGCCGCGATCAGGTACGAGAAGCCGCCGCGCAGGTCGGGGATGACCAGCTCGCCGCCCATCAGCTTGGACGGGCCGGAGACCACCGCGGAGTGCTTGAAGTTGCGCGCCCCGAACCGGCACGGGGTGCCGCCCAGGCACTCGCTGTACAGCTGGATGTGCGCGCCCATCTGGTTCAGCGCCCCGGTGAAGCCCAGCCGCGACTCGTACACCGTCTCGTGCACGATCGACAGGCCGGTGGCCTGGGTCAGCGCCACCACCAGCGGCTGCTGCCAGTCGGTCTGGAAGCCCGGGTGCACGTCGGTCTCCAGGGCGATCGCCTTGAGCTCGCCGCCCGGGTGCCAGAACCGGATGCCCGCGTCGTCGATCTCGTAGGCGCCGCCGACCTTCCGGAAGGTGTTCAGGAAGGTCATCATCGGGATCTGCTCGGCGCCCCGGACGTAGATGTCGCCCTTGGTGGCCAGCGCCGCGCACGCCCAGGAGGCCGCCTCCAGGCGGTCCGGCAGCGCCCGGTGGGTGTAGCCGTCCAGCTCGTCCACACCGGTCACCAGGATGGTGCGGTCGGTGCCCAGCGAGATGATCGCGCCCATCTTCTGCAGCACGCAGATCAGGTCGACGATCTCCGGCTCGATCGCGGCGTTGCGCAGCTCGGTGACGCCCTCGGCGAGCACCGCGGTCAGCAGCACCTGCTCGGTCGCGCCGACCGACGGGTAGGGCAGCTCGATCTTGGTGCCGCGCAGTCGCTGGGCGGCCACCAGGTAGGTGCCCTGCGGGTGCTTCTCGATGGTCGCGCCGAACTGGCGCAGCACCTCGAAGTGGAAGTCGACCGGCCGGCCGCCGATGTCGCAGCCGCCGAGGCCCGGGATGAACGCGTGCCCGAGCCGGTGCAGCAGCGGACCGCAGAACAGGATCGGGATCCGCGAGGAGCCGGCGTGCGCGTCGATGTCCGCGACGTTGGCGGACTCCACGTGCGACGGGTCGAGGATCAGCTCGCCGTCCTCGTCGCCGGTGCGGACGGTGACCCCGTGCAGCTGCAGCAGGCCGCGGACGACCTTGACGTCCCGGATGTCCGGGACGTTGCGCAGTCTGCTGGGGCCCTGGCCGAGCAGCGCGGCGACCATGGCCTTGGGGACCAGGTTCTTGGCGCCGCGGATCTGGATCTCGCCTTCGAGCGGGTTTCCGCCGTGGACCAGCAGGACGTCGTCGGTCATCGTTCTCGCAATCCGGGTGCGCAGGAGGTTTTCGGCTGCGGAGTTGGGGGAAGGGCCCTTCACCACCACTAGATGGTAGGGGGTGGGCGATTGGTTCCGGTGTGCCCTAATGGTGATCATGCTGTAGGGGGGACTCCACGGCACCGCCACTGGGCCGGACGGGTGGCCCGTCGAGGGCCGGTCCGGCGGCCCCGCGGAGCGGGTCGCCGGGTGTCCGGGGACGGCCGGTCGGGGGCATGATGTCAGACATGGAAGCGGCCCCCTCGCTCACCGGGCGACTGCTCGTGGCGACGCCCGTGCTGACCGACCCGAACTTCGCCAGGTCGGTGGTCCTGCTGCTCGACCACGACGCCCAGGGGGCGCTCGGGGTGGTGCTCAACCGGCCCACCCCGGTGGACGTGGCCGCCGTGCTGGACGGCTGGGCGCCGCTGGCGGGCGACCCGGCGGTGCTCTTCCAGGGCGGCCCGGTGGCCCTGGACTCCGCGCTGGCGGTGGCCGTCGTCCCCGGCGAGGAGCAGCACGGCGCCGACCCGCTCGGCTGGCGCCGGGTGCACGGCGCGATCGGCCTGGTCGACCTGGAGGCGCCGCCCGAGGTGCTGGCCGGGGTGCTCGGCGGGATGCGGGTGTTCGCCGGCTACTCGGGCTGGTCGCCCGGGCAGCTGGAGGAGGAGATCGCCGAGGGTGCCTGGCACCCGGTCGACTGCGAGGCGGGCGACGTCTCCTGCGCCGAGCCGGACCGGCTCTGGCGGGAGGTGCTGCGCCGCCAGCGCGGGCCGCTGGCGATGCTCGCCACCTACCCCGACGACCCGCTGCTGAACTGAGCCCGGAGCCCGCGCACGTGGTGGCCCGGTTCCGGGCGGCCCCCATAGACTTGGCACCCATGAGCACTCTTGAGCCCGAGCGCGGTCTCGGCACCGGCACCCTGGTCGAGCCCGTCCCGCAGACTTCGCACGGGGACGGCGACCACGAGCGCTTCGCCCACTACGTCCAGAAGGACAAGATCATGGAGAGCGCGCTCTCCGGGTCTCCCGTGGTGGCGCTGTGCGGCAAGGTCTGGGTGCCCGGGCGCGACCCGAAGAAGTACCCGGTCTGTCCGATGTGCAAGGAGATCTTCGACGGGCTGAACAACCCCGGCGGGGACGACAAGAAGGACTGACCGCGGACGACCTGCGCAGATACCTCCCGACTGGTCTATGCCAATCGGGGTGGTCCGGGGCAGGATGAGGCCCATGGACCTCATCCCTGCCCCGTCGCACGTCCAGGCCCGCACCGACGCCCCGCCCTTCGTCCTGCACGCCGGCTCCCGGATCGCCGCCGCCCCCGGCACCGGGGCCGCCGCCCGCCGGCTGCGCGCCGAGCTGTCCGCCGCCACCGGCTTCGACCTGGACCCGGCCGCCGCCGGGCAGGACGGCGACCTGGTGCTGGCGCTCGACCCGGAACTCGGCGCCGAGGAGTACCGGCTGAGCGCCGCGGCCGACGCCGTCCGGCTCACCGGCGGCAGCGCCGCGGGCCTGGCGCACGCCGCGCAGACCCTGCGCCAGCTGCTCGGCCCCGCCGCGTACCGCAGCGCCCCGCTGCCCGGCGCGAGCTGGACGGTGCCCGCGGTGGAGGTCCGCGACGCGCCCCGGTTCGGCTGGCGCGGCGCCATGCTGGACGTCTCCCGGCACTTCATGCCCAAGGCCGGCGTGCTGCGCTTCATCGACCAGCTCGCCGCGCACAAGCTCAACGTCCTGCACTTCCACCTGACCGACGACCAGGGCTGGCGGATCGAGGTCAAGCGCTACCCGAAGCTCACCGAGGTCGGCGGCTGGCGCGAGCGCTCGATGGTCGGCTACCGGGCCGGCAAGCGGCACGACGACCAGCCGCACGGCGGCTACTACACCCAGGACGACCTGCGCGAGATCGTCGCGTACGCGGCCGCCCGGCACATCACCGTCGTCCCCGAGGTCGACCTGCCCGGCCACAACCAGGCCGCCGTCGCCGCGTACCCCGAGCTCGGCAACACCGACGTGGTCGACACCGCCGCGCTCGGCACCTGGACCGACTGGGGCGTCAGCGAGAACATCCTGAACCCCTCCGAGGCCACCCTGCGGTTCTACGAGCACGTGCTGGAGGAGGTGCTGGAGATCTTCCCCTCCACCTTCGTGCACCTCGGCGGCGACGAGTGCCCCAAGGACCAGTGGAAGCGGTCCCCGGCCGCGCAGGCCCGGATCGCCGAACTCGGCCTCGAGGACGAGTTCGAGCTGCAGAGCCACATCATCCGGCACTTCGACCGCTGGCTGGCCGAGCGCGGCCGCCGGCTGATCGGCTGGGACGAGATCCTGGAGGGCGGGCTGGTCATTGCGGCCGAGCCGAAGGCTGCGCCGGGGCCGGAAGGGACGAGCGACAAGCGACCGAGGAACGAGGGAGCGCCGGAGCGAGGAACGCCGGCGCCGGGTCAGGAGCAGCCGGAGGCGAGGCCGCGGTCGCGTGCCGCCGTCTCCTCGTGGCGCGGTTACGACGGCGGGATCGCCGCCGCGAACGCCGGGCACGACGTGGTGATGTGCCCCGAGCAGCACGTGTACCTCGACCACCGGCAGGCCGACGGCGAGGACGAGCCGGTCCCGGTCGGCTGGGTGCGCACGCTGGAGGACGTCTACCGCTTCGAGCCCGTCCCGCCGCAGCTCGACGGGGACGCCGCCGCGCACGTCATCGGGACCCAGGCGAACATCTGGACCGAGTTCATGGACACCGGCCGGGACGTCGACTACAAGGCGTTCCCGCGGCTGGCCGCGTTCGCCGAGGTCGCCTGGTCCGACCTGCCGCGCGACCCGGCCGCGCGCGACTGGGCGGGCTTCGAGCGCCGGATGGCCGGCCACTACCCGCGGCTGGACGCGCTCGGCATCGAGTACCGACGCCCCGAGGGCCCGCTCCCCTGGCAGCGCAAGCCCGGCATCGTCGGCCGCCCGCTGGCCGGGCCGCCCGGACCGTCCGGCGAGAACACCGCCCCGTGAGCCCGCGGGCCCGGTGACGGAGAGTCAGGAGTAGGGAACTCCGGGCGAGGCCCGGTCGTCATGACCAGGTGAACAACCGATCACCCGGGACACGACCTGATCGCGGCCGCGTCCGGAGTTGTCCCGAGTTGTTCGGACCTGTCCGCCACCCGGGAAATGATCAGCGGTCTTTGTGTGCCAGAGTTGCCCAACCCGCACCGATCGCCCGTACCCTACGGGCGGCAGTCCGCACTGCAAATGGAGCACGGTGGGAACCTGGTGAACCGGACGATCATGTTGCCGGCCTCGGTGGACGAGGCGGTCGAAGCGCTGGCCGCGACCCCCGGGGCGGTGCCGGTGGCGGGCGCCACCGACCTGATGGAGGCCGTCAACGCCGGGCGGCTGCGGCCCGCCGCCCTGATCGGACTCGGCCGGATCACCGAACTGCGCGGCTGGCGCTACGAGGACGGCGGCACCGCCGTCCTCGGCGCCGGACTCACCCACGCCCGGATGGACCGCCCCGACTTCGCCGCCCTCATCCCCGCCCTCGCCGACGCCGCCCGCACCGCCGGACCCCCGCAGGTGCGCAACGTCGGCACCCTCGGCGGCAACGTCGCCACCGGCGACCCGGCCGGCGACACCCTCCCGGTGCTCGCCGCCCTCGAAGCCACCGCCACCCTCGCCCGGGCCGGCAGCGTCCGCGACGTGCCGATCAGCCACCTGCTCACCGGACTCGACCCGCTGCGCCCCGGCGAACTGCTCACCTGGGTGCGGGTCCCGCTGCTGCACGCCCCCCAGGTGTTCCTCAAGTCCACCGGCCGCAGCGGCCCGGCCCGCGCCGCCGCCTCCGTCGCCCTGGTCCTCGACCCCGCCCGGCGCGGCGTGCGCTGCGCCGTCGGCGCCGTCGCCCCCGTCCCGCTGCGGCCGCTGGAGGCCGAGAGCTGGGTGGCCGGCTGCATCGACTGGGACGCCCGCGGCGCCGAGGGCGCGGTCCTGATCGACCCCGCCGCGCTCGCCGCGTTCGGCGAGTACGTGGCCGGAGCGTGCGTCCCCGAGGGCGGGCCGCACGGAGAGGGGGCGGGCTCGGCAGCGACCCGCCTGCGGCGTACCGTGGCGGTGCTGGCCCGCCGGGCACTGGGAAGGGCGCTCAAGTGACGGACGAACTGCTGAACCACCCCGGGGCGCTCACCGGCGACGTGCGCCCCACCGCCTCGTACGCGCTGCGCGTCAACGGCGTCGAACGGCCCGTCACCGACGCCTGGATCGGCGAGAGCCTGCTGTACGTGCTGCGCGAGCGGCTCGGCCTGGCCGGCGCCAAGGACGGCTGCGAACAGGGCGAGTGCGGGGCCTGCTCGATCCAGGTCGACGGCCAGCTGGTCAACGGCTGCCTGGTGCCCGCCGCGCTCGCCGCCGACAGCGAGATCAACACCGTCGAGGGCCTGTCCGGCGCGGGCGGCGCCAGCGACGTCCAGCAGGCGCTCGCCGACTCCGGCGCCGTCCAGTGCGGCTACTGCACCCCCGGCCTCGCCATGGCCGTCCACGACCTGCTGCAGCGCAACCACCGCCCCGGCGAGGTCGAGGCCCGCCAGGCGCTCTGCGGCAACCTGTGCCGCTGCACCGGCTACCGCGGCGCGCTCGCCGCCGTCCAGGCCGTCGCCGACGCCCGCGAAGCCGCCCTGGAAGCCGAGCTCGAAGCCGCCGAACAGGCCGCCGCCGCAGGCCCGGCCGCCGAGCACGCCCCCCCGGCCGCCGCCGAACCGCCGCACCCCGACCCGGGCGGCGAACTCCCGCTGTACGCCGACTCCGAGATCTGGCACGAGGCCGACCAGCCGGCCCCGCCGCAGCCCCCCGTCGCGCAGGACGACGACACCCTGCGGGCCGGCGGCTACGCCTACCCGCCCACCCTGCCGCACGGCACCGCCGTCCCGGGCTCCTGGACCGGCACCGACGCCTACGCGGCCCCCGACGCCTACGCGGCCCCCGGCGGCTTCGCGGCCCCCGGCGGCTTCCCCGCTCCCGATGCCTTCGCCGCTCCCGACGCCTTCCCCGCGGGCGACGCCTTTGCCGCGGGCGGCACCGACCCGTTCGGCACCACCACGTACCACGACGCGGGCCCCTACGACGGCACCGTCTACGCCACCGACGGCTACGGCACCGACGGCTACGGCACCCCGTACCCCGGCCACGACGCCACCCCCGCCCACGGCATCCGCCTCCCCGAGGACGAGAACGCATGACCTCCGCCACCGAGCTCCCGGCGGCCGCCCCCGCGGACCACGAGACCGGCACCACCGGCCTCGGCACCTCCCCGCTGCGCACCGACGCCCTGCCCAAGGCCCTCGGCATCTACCCCTACGCCGCCGACCTGTGGGCCGAGGGGCTGCTCTGGGGCGCCGTGCTGCGCTCCCCGCACCCGCACGCCCGGATCGTCTCGGTCGACACCGCCCCCGCGCTCGCCGTCCCCGGCGTGCACGCCGTGGTCACCGCCGCCGACCTCCCCGGCGGACCGGACGGCACCCCGGACGGCGCCCCCGACGGACCGCTCGCCGCCGACCGCCCCGTGCTCGCCGCCGGCGTCGTGCGCCACCACGGCGAGGCCGTCGCCGCCGTCGCCGCCGACCACCCCGACACCGCCCGGCTGGCCGCCGCCGCGATCCTGGTCGAGTACGAGGTGCTGGAACCCGTCACCGACCCCGAGGCCGCCTTCCACGCCGCCCCGCTGCACCCCGACGGCAACCTGTTCCGGCACCTGCCGCTGCGCACCGGCGACCCCGACGCGGTCGGCGAGATCGTCGTCGAGGGCCTCTACCAGGTCGGCCGGCAGGACCCGGCCCCGATCGGCGCCGAGGCCGGCCTCGCCGTGCCCCGCCCCGACGGCGGCGTCGAACTGCACCTGTCCTCCACCGACCCGCACGGCGACCGCGACCGCACCGCCGCCCGCCTCGGCCTCGACCCCGACCGGGTCCGCCTGGTCGTCACCGGCGTCCCCGGCGCCACCGGCGACCGCGAGGACCTCTCCTTCCAAGTCACCCTCGCGCTGCTCGCGCTGCGCACCGGACGGCCGGTCAAGATGGCCCTCACCCGCGCCGAGTCCTTCCAGGCCCACAACACCCGGCACCCCGCCCTGCTGCGCTACCGCCACCACGCCGACGCCGAGGGCAGGCTGGTCAAGGTCGAGGCGCAGATCCTGCTCGACGGCGGCGCCTACGCCGACGTCTCCGCCGAGGCGCTGGCCGCCGCCGTCGCCTTCTCGGTCGGCCCCTACACCTGCCCCAACGTCTTCGTCGACGCCTGGGCGGTGCGCACCAACAACCCGCCGGCCGGCCGGATGCGCGGCGAGGGCGCCCTGCAGACCTGCTTCGCCTACGAGTCGCAGCTCGACCAGCTCGCCCGGCAGCTCGGCGTCGACCCGGTGGAGATCCGCCGCCGCAACGCCATGACCACCGGCGACCCGCTGCCCACCGGACAGGCCGTCACCTGCCCCGCCCCCGTCGAGGCCCTGCTCGACGCGCTCGACGCCTCCCCGCTGCCCGCCCTCCCGCTCGACGACCCGGAGGCCGACTGGCTGCTGCCCGGCGGCCCCGGCGGCGCGGGCGACCCCGCCGCGGTGCGGCGCGGCATCGGCTACGCCGTGGGCATGGTGCACATGCTCGGCGCCGAGGGCGAGGACGAGGTCGCCACCGCGACCGTCCGGGTCTCCGGCGACCACGCCACCGTGATCTGCGCGGCCGTCGACTCCGGCCAGGGCTTCGCCACCCTGGCCCGGCAGATCGTCCAGTCCGTGCTCGGCGTCAGCGAGGTGTACATCGCGCCCGTCGACTCCGACCAGTCCGCGGCCGGGCCCGCCGCCCGCAGCCGGCACACCTGGGTCTCCGGCGGCGCCGTCGAGCGGGCCGCGCTGATGGTCCGCCACCAGATGCTGCAGCCGATCGCCGCCGACTTCGGCATGTCCGTCGAACTGCTCACCATCACCGACGGGAAGATCACCTCGTATGACGGCGTGCTCGGCATGCCGGTCAGCGAGGCCCTGGAGGGCCGCGAGCTCTGGGCCACCGCCCAGTGCCGGCCGCACCCCACCGAGCCGCTCGACCCCGAGACCGGGCAGGGCGACGCCTTCGTCTCCATCGCGTTCTGCGCGATGCGCGCCGTCGTGGACGTCGACATCGAACTCGGCGCCGTCCGGGTCGTCGACGTCACCGTCGCCCAAGAGGTCGGCCGGGCCCTCAACCCCCGGCAGATCGAGGACCGGATCGAGGGCGCCGTCGCCCAGGGCGTCGGACTCGCCCTGCTGGAGAACCTGCGCACCGAGGGCGGCGTCCCCGTCAACGCCTCGCTCACCGGCTACCGGCTCCCCACCGCGCTCGACACCCCCGACGTCCGGATCGCCGCCCTGCTGGAGGAGCGCGACGTGGTCGCCCCGTTCGGCGCCAAGGCCGTCAGCGCGGTGCCCGCCGTGGTCGCGCCCGCCGCGGTCGCCGCCGCGGTCCGCGCCGCGACCGGGCTGCCGGTCGGACGGCTGCCGATCCTGCCGGAGGACGCCACGGTGCCGGCCTGACGCGGGCCTGCTCGGTTCGGTGGCCCCGCCCGTTCGGGCGGGGCTTCAGCGCTTCTGGTCGGTCTTGGACTTGGTCTTGCTCTTGGTCGCCGACGTCGCGGCGCGGACGTGCTCCGCCCAGGCCGTCTGGAACGCGTCGCCGCTCTGGCCGGTCGCCGCGGCCAGCTCCTCCGCGTACCCGCTTGGCTTGGCGTAGTGCGCGGCGACGAAGGCGAACACCTTGGCCTCCCCGTACGTCGCCGCCAGGTACCGCACCGCGTCGCCGCTCAGCGCGTAGTTCGCGGACCGGGCCTCGGCGGTGTCCGCGTAGAACTCGCCCTCCTCGCCCGGCAGCCGGCCGTCGAACTCCACCTCGCGCAGGTCGTCGGCCAACTCCTCGCGGGCCAGCGAGTCCTTGCCGCGCAGCGCCATGAACTCGGCGAAACCCTCCGCCACCCAGTCGTGCGGCTGCCCCTTGCCGGCGGCCGTCGGACGCTCCGACAGCAGCGTGGCGACGATCGCGTGCGCCATCTCGTGCCGGCCGATGTCCGTCACGCCCTCCTGCCAGTGCGAGCCGGTGAACCGGCTGTCGGTGGTGTCCATCACGATCCGGCTGCTGCCGACCGTCATCCCGTCCGCACCGCTGCGGCCCGGCGCGTCGGCCGCCACCACCGGCATGTTGACGCCGGCCTCCAGGCTGTCGTCCTGCTTCCCGTCGCCCTGGTACAGCTTGTTGTAGACCTCCCGGTTCTTCTCCAGCACCACGAAGAACCCCTGCGCGCCCCGCCGTTCGCCGACCGGCGCCGGCGCGAACTGCCGCCAGGCCGACAGGTCGTCCCCCGCGGCCCGGGCCAGCACGTCCACGTCCCGGTCCAGTTCGCCCTCCTGGCCCTTGTCCGCCATCGCCACCAGGTGGTCGCGCACCCGCACCGACAGGTCGTCGTACACGTCCCACGGCGCCGGGTAGTACCCCGTGTCCAGGCTCTTGCCCTGGTGGTCCTTCACCGCCCCGACCCCGGTTATCACCTCCGTGCCCGACCCCACCGGCAGCACCTGCCACCCGTACTCCTCGGCGATCGGCAGGTTGTCCACGTCCTTCACCTGGTGCACGAAGTCCACCCGCAACTGCCCGTTCAACGGCGACGTGGACACCTCCCAACGCGCCGTCTCCCACGGCACCTTGAGCAGGTTCCGGAACACCAGCCGCTGCCGGTCCTTCACCGCCCCCGCCGCGAACGGCCGGACGAACGCCTCCTCGTCCTTCGCCGCCAGCGCCCGCGTCAACCCGTCCGCGACCTTGCGCCAGTTCTCCTGCTCCACCACGTACGCGGGCGTCGTCGGCCGCTTCCGGTGCACCTGCAGGTACGCCGTCCCACCCACCGCGGCCGCCACCACCAGCAGCACCACCCCGATCCCCAGCCACGCCAGCACCCGCGCACCCCGCCGCGGCGGCTGCGGCGGGTACGGGTACGGGTACGGGTACGGCGGCCGGTACTGCTGATCCTGGTACTGCTGGTACGGCGGAGGCGGGTACACCGGCCCCGACTGCCCCGGAAACGACTGCTGCCCCGGCACCGGTCCACCGGACTGCGGCGGATGCGTCAAGAGACCCCCCTGGACGAACGACGCGCCATTCATAGCACAGCCCCCGACCCACCCCCACCAGCCCTTTCCCCACCAGCAGTGCGTGAACGATACGATCCCCCCGTCCCAGCCCCCACAACCCGGGCCGGGACACCGACCGGGGGGTGGGGACACGCATGACGCACAGCCGAATCACGCGAACACTGGGCACGGCCGCCCTGACCGCAGGCATCCTGCTCGGCACCCTGCCGACCGCGCCGGCGGCGTCGGCGGACCAGGTGCGGGACGGGCAGTGGGCGAACTCGTACTTCGGGCTGGACAAGGTGTGGTCGGTCAGCAAGGGCGACGGGGTGACCGTCGCGGTGATCGACACCGGGGTCAAGGCCAGTCACCCGGATCTGACCGGGTCGTTACTGCCGGGCTATGACCCGGGGGGCCAGGGCCGGGAGATCAAGCCGACCAGCGAGCACGGGACGGGCATGGCGAGTCTGATCGCCGGTCACGGGCACGGCAACGGCGAGGGCGTGGTCGGCCTCGCGCCCGGTGCCAAGATCCTGCCGATCTTCCACGGAGACGGCGGCTCCATGCCGAAGGGCATCAAGTGGGCAGTGGACCACGGTGCCAAGGTCATCAACATCTCCGAAGTCACGGACGCGGCAGAGCGGGACTCCTTCACCGAGGCGGTGGCCTACGCCCTTCAGCACAAGGTGCTGATCGTGGCGGGTGCGGGCAACGACGGAGGTCCGGTCCTCCCTCCGGCCAGTGTGCCCGGGGTGCTGGCCGTCGGCGCGGTCGACAAGAACCGGAAGGTCTGGCCCCAGTCGAACTCCGGCCCCCAACTCATGCTGACAGCGCCCGGCGTCGACGTGGTGATGGCTGGTACCGGCGGGCCAGGCTCCTGCACCTCGCAGTACTGCATGGCTGATGGAACTTCGGACTCCACCGCGTACGTCTCGGCCGCGGCGGCCCTGGTGTTCGCCAAATACCCTGACCTCACGCCGGGGCAGGCTGCCAATCGCCTGGTGAAGACCGCCGCGGCTCCCGCAGGTGTCTCCCAACTGCCGGACAGTCGCTACGGATACGGTGTCATCCGTCCCTACGAGGCACTGACCGCGAACATCCCGGCGGGCTCCGCACAAGGCCCGCTCGCAGCCGCCGCCGACACCGCAACCACGGACAGCACCGGCCAGGCCCCGGCCGACCACCGCTCCCCTTCGGCCGTGCAGGGCGTCCAACAGCCGTCGTCCGGCCTGTCGTTGCCACTGATCGCGGGCATCGGCGGCGGCGCGGTGGCACTCCTGATCGTGGTGATCGTCGTGGCGGCAGTGGCGAGCAGCCGGAAGCGCAGGCGGGCCCAACCGCTGCCCTACCAACCGGGCCCCGTCCCGCCGCCCCACACCGCCCCGCCGGGCTGGCCGCCCGCGCCGCCGCAGCAGTACGCGCAGCAACCGTACGGGCCGCCGCCGGGGTATCCGCAGCAGCAGGCGCCCTATCAGGGGCCTCACCAGGGCGGCGGTCGGTAGCCGAGGAAATGTAGTGGCCCTGCCACGGGAGGCCAGTGCCAGGGCGGGTGGCGGACGATACGATCGGACCGTCCTGTGTTCCGGGGGCGCTGCGAGAACGAACGGGCTGTCTACTGACGGGGTGTTTGATGAGGCTGGCCAGACTGACAGGTGTGCTCGGCGCGACCGCTCTGACCGCGGGCGTGCTGTTCTCGGGGGCGCCGGTGGCGTCGGCGGACCAGGTGCGGGACGGGCAGTGGGCCAACTCGTACTTCGGGCTGGACAAGGTGTGGTCGGTCAGCAAGGGCGACGGAGTGATCGTCGCGGTGATCGACAGCGGGGTCGACGCGAGCCACTTGGACCTGACGGGGTCGCTCCTGCCCGGGTACGACCCGGAAGGCCAGGGGCGTGAGACCAAGCCGACCGATGAGCACGGGACGGGCATGGCGAGTCTGATCGCCGGTCACGGGCACGGCGACGGCGAGGGGGTGGTCGGTCTCGCGCCCGGGGTCAAGATCCTGCCGGTCTACCGGGGGGAAGGCAACACGATGCCACAGGGCATCAAGTGGGCGGTCGACCACGGTGCCAAGGTCATCAACATCTCCCAGGTCACGACCACGAGTGGACCGGAAGACTTCGTCGAGGCGGTGTCCTACGCCCTCCAGCACAAGGTGCTGGTCGTGGCCGGTTCCGGTAACGACGCCGGCGCGGTCCGCACCCCGGCGAACACCCCAGGTGTGTTGGCGGTCGGTGCCGTGGACAAGAACCAGAAGATCTGGGGGAAGTCGAACTACGGTCCCGAGCTCATGCTGACGGCACCCGGTGTCGGCATTGTGACGGCCGCCCCCGAGACGGTCGGCTCCTGCCGGAACCCGTACTGCATCGGCGACGGGACTTCGGCTGCCACCGCTTATGTCTCTGCCGCGGCGGCCCTGGTGTACGCCAAGTACCCCGACCTCACGGCAGGGCAGGTGGCCAACCGGCTGGTGAAGACCGCTGCCGCTCCGGCAGGTGTCTCCCAACTACCGGACTCCCACTACGGGTACGGGACCATCCAGCCCTACAAGGCCCTGACCGCGAACGTTCCGGCCGGATCCGCGCAGGGCCCCCTGGCTGCCGGTGCTGCTGCTCCTTCCACGGGCGCCGAGACGCCGAAGTCGAACGACTCGGGCGGCGCCGGCGCGGGTACGGGCGGGCTGGGTTCCCCCGAGGCGGTGCCGGGTGTTCAAAAATCGTCGTCGGGATCGCCTTTGCCCTTGATCCTGGGTATCGGTGGTGCCCTGGTCGTGCTGATCGTCGTGGTGACAGTGATCGCCGTGGCCAGTAGCAGGAAGCGAAACCGCGCACAGAACTTCCAGGCCCAGGCCGGTGCCCCGGCTCCGTACGGGGCCGCACCGGGGTGGCCCCCGCAGCAGCAGCCGTACGGTCAGCAGGGTCACCCGGGGCAGCAGCCCCCGCCGCCGTACGGCTACCCGCCGCAGCAGCCGCCTTATAACAACCCGTACCAGGACGGGAACCAATCGCGTTGACGGTGTGTTAGCGCGCCGTCCAAACGCGATACGATCGAACGCTCTGACTGAGACAACCCGTCAGTCAGAGTGCTACCACGGGGAAGTTTCGACACTCCAGGGGGAGAGGGCCTCGTGTCCGACGGATACAGCGTCAACCCTGCAGAGCTGGAGGCAGTCGTCAAACGACTGCGGGCCCTCCAGCAGAACATCAGCACCTGCGGGACCAACACCAAGTACAAGACCGACATCACCCAGGATGCCTTCGGCGGTGACTTCGTCGAGGCCCGGGCACTGTACAGCGCGCACGGGAACATGCAGGCGTTCCTGACCCAGACGATCTCGTCCATCGACGCGCTCATCAACGAGTACGGCGACAAGACCCAGATCGTCCACGACCGCTACGTGGGTCGTGAGGACGACGGTCAGACAACCATGAACCAGATTCAGGCGGGGTGAGTCAGAGATGGCCGAGAGGACGCAGTTCGACAGCTACGCCCTGATCCCGCTCAAGAACATGGTGTCCGGCTCGAATCCCGGGCGGATCAAGGAAGTCGGTCAGCACTGGCAGAACGTCCACGAGGAGCTGACGCAGGCCGCCGCGGACCTGCAGGCGGCGATCGAGCACGCCACCGCGAACTGGACCGGCGCGGCCTCGCAGGGCTTCGCCGCCAAGGGCGGGCAGATCCAGCAGGGCATGGTCAGCACCGCCGCGCACGCGCAGAACACGTCCGTGGCGATGAACTACGCGGCGACCGCGCTCGAGCAGACCAAGTCGACCATGTCGCAGATCAAGGTCCCTAGCTTCATGGACCGGGTCGGCAAGACCTTGAGCGACGGCTTCGCCAGTTCGGACGAGGGGTTCAAGCGTGACCTCGCGTCGGGCATGAACCGGATCGACGCGGTCAACAAGAACGCGCACGACCTGTCCGCCACCGAGGTCGCGCACCAGTACGCGATCGGTGTGATGGAGCACCTGGGCCCGCAGTACACCCAGGCTGCGTCGTACATGGGTGGCAACGAGCAGATCGGTATCGAAGGACCGGTAACGAAGTTCCCGCCGGACCCGCCCACCACGGTTCTGCCGCCCGGCCACACCCCGCCGAGCCTGCCCAACCCGAAGTACCCGAGCGGGGTGCCGCCGCAGGAGCCGCAGCAGCCCCCGACGACGGGGCTGCCCGGGGGGCCGCATCCGACGCAGCCGGTGCATCCGGTGCAGCCGGTGGTTCCGCCGGGGGGGACGTTGCCTCCTGGGGGGACGTTGCCGCCGTTCACTCCGCCGACGTTCACGCCTACGCCGCTGCCGCCTTCGACCGGGATCCTGGGGGTTGACCCGCCGCCTGTGGTGGGGACGCCGCCGGGGTCCGGTGGTGGGCTGCCCGGTGGGGTGGGGACGCTGCCGAGTGGTGGTGGCGGTGGTGTCGGCGGGTCCGGTGGCGGTGGTTACGTGCCGGGTGTCGGCGGTGGCGGTTACCTGCCCGGTGGCGGTGGTCTCGGCGGTGGTGGCCGGGTGTCCGGCGGCGGTGGGCTGTCGGGTGCCGGCGGGGCCGGTGGCAGCCGGGTGTCCGGTGGCTCGGGTGCCGGAGGTGTCGGCCGTGGTGCCGGTGCCGGTGCTGCGGGGGCCGGTGGCTCGGGTGCCGGTGGTGCCCGCGGGGCTGCGGGAGCCGGCGGGATGGGCGGCATGCACGGCGGTGGCGCCGGTGGTGCGCGGGGTGGTGCTGCCGGTGGCAAGGGCGGCAGCGGCCTGGTGCGCAAGGCCGGTGGCACGGTCGGTGGTGCGAAGGCCGGCGGTGCCGGTGGACGGGCGTTCACCGAGGGCGGTTCGGGCATCGGGAAGGGGCGTGCCGGGCAGGCGGGCGCGGCCGGGATGCACGGCGGCTCGGGCAGCGGCGGCAGCAAGAAGAAGAACCAGGGACACCGTCCCGACTACCTGGTCGAGGACGAGGACACCTGGCGCGGTGGCGAGGCCAACCCCGGCGTCATCGAGTAGTCGAACGGGGATGCGGCGGGCGTCGGCGGTGGTCCTGGGGACCGTTGCCGGCGCCCGCCGCCGTTGTGCGCGCGGGGTGGTCAGTCGAGGTGGAGGGTGACCCGGTCGTCGTAGAAGGCGACCAGGCCGGCGATCTTCTGGGACTCGGCGAACGGGGTGGGGTACGTCCAGGCGATGTTCGGGTGGAGGGTGTCGCCGAGGCGGACGGAGAGGTGGTCGGCGGCGCCCTTGTAGGGGCAGTGGGTGGTGCGGGTGCCCGGTTCGAAGAGCGGGAGGACCAGGTCGGTGGGGGCGAGGTAGCAGCGGACGGGCAGGCCGGTCTCGAAGAGCAGGCGCGGGGAGCGGGAGAGCGCCAGCAGGGTGCCGTCGAGTTCGACCCGGACGGTGCGGGAGGAAGCCAGGATGTCGATCCGGGTGTACGGGGAGCGGGCGTGGGTGAAGACCTGCTCGTCCTCCTCGTACCAGGCGTCCATCGCCGCCCAGTCGAAGCGCAGGTGGTCGCGGAGCGCCCCGGCGGGGGCGTCGGGGTACTGGCGGACGGCGTGCTCGGCGGTGCGGCCGTTCGCGGTGAGGTCGAAGACCCGGGCGGTGCCGAGCAGGGGGCGGCTGGAGACCCGGTCGGTGGGGGTGAGCAGGTCGGTGCGGACGTCGGCGGTCGGGAAGTAGTGGACGGGGTGGCGGGGGCGTTCCCAGACCAGCAGGGCGCGGGTGGTGTCGGCCACCGCCAGCCCGCCGAGGTAGGTGCGGATGCGTTTGCCGCAGGGTTCGATCCGCGGCACGGTGCCGTCGCTGGAGGCCATGCCCGGGACAACGGCCGGCGCCGCCCGGGAGTTTCCGGACGGCGGGGGCGGGAACCGGGGGAGCGCAAATCGAAAAGGGAAAATGAAAATGGCGGCGTAATTCACCGGGTGCCCGGCCGGGAATGGCGGGCGCCCGGTGAATTCCGCCGGGGTGGAATGGAGACCATGACGGGAATCGAACCCGTGTAAACCGCTTTGCAGGCGGTTCCCTCAGCCACTCGGGCACATGGTCATGGGGGTGGTGCGAACGGTGCTGGAACGGTGCCGCGAACGGCGCGATCGGGCCCGCGCAGACGTCAGGACGCCTGCGGCACAGGGGAGTTGCGGATCAGGCGCAACAGCGGCAGCGGTGGCCGCGGCGACAGGAGCGGGCGCAGCCGGGACAGGAGGCACAGGTGCGGGGCGCTGCGAGGGCCGCCGTCTTCCTGTTCATCGCCTTCTCCTGTCGTGTGCCGGACCGTGCCGGACTGTGTGGGGCTGCACCGGATGCTTCCTGCGGTCCGGTGAATTCACTATAGCGGGCGGCGGCGGGGCGGAGTCAATGTCCTTTCATGAATTCCGTGTTTCGCCGCTGTGCTACCTTCGGTGGTGAGGCGGCCGTTCGCGGCGCGTCCCGGACGAGGTGCGTCGTACCCGGCACGACAAGACGGCGCGGTAGGTGGTTCGACTACTGCGGAGGAGTCCGTCGTCATGGCTTGGGTGGTTCTGATCGTGGCCGGAGTGCTGGAGACCGTGTGGGCGGTGGCACTGGAGGCGTCCAAGGGGTTCTCGCGGCTGGTGCCGAGCGTCGTGTTCGCGGTCGCGCTGGCGCTGTCGATGGGCGGGCTGGCGTACGCGATGCGGTCGATCCCGCTGGGGACGGGGTACGCGGTGTGGGTCGGCATCGGCGCGGTGGGCACCGCGGTGTACGGGATGGTGGCGATGGGGGACGCGGTGAGCGCGGCCCGGATCACCTGCCTGGTGTTGATCCTGTCCGGGGTGGTCGGACTCAAGGCGCTGCACTGATGCCTCCATCACCTGTACTGCCCGCACTGCCTGCGCCGATGCCCGTACTGCCTGCGGCGATGCCCGCCCCGGTGCGGCGGGGGAGGTCCTAGGCCGCGGGGCGGAGTCCGGTTCCGACCGCAGGTCAGGATCAAACTGCCGCAACGGCACTTACCATGTCGAGGTGACCAGCACCTCCCAGGCCGAAACGGCAGCGCCCCCGCATCCCCTCCTCCCCGGCGACGACGGCACCGGCGGAGTGCTCAGCGGCCCCTGGCGGGCGCTGACCCTCGGCATCGTGTCGGTGGTGCTGCTGCTGGCCTTCGAGGCGACGGCGGTGAACACCGCGATGCCGACGGCCGCCCAGCAGCTCGACGGCATCGGCCTGTACGCCTTCGCGTTCTCCGGGTACTTCACCACCACCCTGCTGGCGATGGTGGTCTCCGGGCAGTGGTGCGACCGCCGCGGCCCGGTCGCCCCGCTGTTCAGCGGCATCGCGGTGTTCGCCGCCGGGCTGGTGACGGCCGGCACGGCGGTGAACATGTGGATGTTCGTCGCGGGCCGGGCGGTCCAGGGCCTGGGCGGCGGGCTGGTGATCGTCGCGCTGTACGTGGTGGTCGGCCGGGCGTTCCCGGAGCGGCTGCGGCCGTCGGTGTTCGCGGCGTTCTCGGCGGCCTGGGTGCTGCCCTCGATCCTCGGCCCGGTGATCTCCGGCGCGGTCACCCAGCACCTCGGCTGGCGCTGGGTGTTCCTCGCGGTGCCTGTGCTGGTGCTGCTGCCGCTCGCGGTGATGGGGCCGGCGCTGCGCCGCTCGGAGCGGTCCCAGCCGCCGGTGCGGGCGGGCCGGTACGACTGGCGGCGCACCCGGGACGCGGCGATGGTCGCGGTCGGTGCGGCGCTGCTGCAGTACGCGGGCCAGCGGCTGGACGCCTGGGCGCCGCTGCCGGCCGTGGCCGGGCTCGTGCTGATGGGCCCGGCGGTGCTGCGGCTGCTGCCGCGCGGCACGCTGCGGGCGGCGCGCGGGCTGCCGACGGTGATGCTGCTGCGCGGGGTCGCGGCGGGTGCGTTCTTCGCGTCGGAGCTGTTCATCCCGCTGATGATGCAGACCCAGCGCGGGCTGTCGGTGACGATGGCGGGCCTGACGCTGGCGCCGGGCGGGCTGTCCTGGGCGTTCGGGTCCTGGCTGCAGGGGCGGCCGGGTGCGGACCGGCACCGGGCGGCGCTGATTCGGGCCGGTTTCGTGGCGACGGCGGTGGCGGTCGGCGGGGCGGCGCTGGTGCTGTTCCCGGCGGTGCCGGTGTGGGTGACGGCGGTGTTCTGGGCGGTCGGCGGCGCCGGGATGGGCCTGGCGATCGCCAGCATCAGCGTGCTGATGATGAAGCTGTCCGAGCCGGAGGAGACCGGCGGCAACTCGGCGGCCCTGCAGCTCAGCGACGCGCTGGGCAACGTGCTGCTGACCGGCCTGGCGGGCGTCCTGTTCGCGGCCCTGGGCGGCGGCGCGGTGGGCACGGCGGCGGACGGCGGGGCGCTGCCGGCGGGGGCGTTCGCCGCGGTGTTCCTGACCATGCCGGCGGTCGCGCTGGTCGGCGCGGTCCTGTCGGGGCGGGCGACGGCGAAGGCCGCGGCCTGACGGACGGCTCCGGCCGGGCCGCGCCCGGGCGGGGAGCGCGGCCCGGCCGGAGCCGGGGGCCGGGGTGGAGCCGAGGGCCGGGGTGGAGCCGAGGGCCGGGGGTGGGGCCGGGGCTACTTGCCGCCCGCCACCGCCGGGACGGACGGGGAGGCCGCGCCCTTGGCCGGGGTGCCGGACCCGCCGAGGTAGGCGTTCCAGCCCTCCTTCGGGGCCTGGCCCGGGGGGAGGGCCTGGAGCTTCTTGAGCACCGCCGGGTCCTGGGCCTCCAGCCATTCGACGAGCTGCCGGAAGGAGACCATCCGGACCTCGGGCTTGTCGGCGATTTGCTTGAGGGTCTCCTCGACGGCGTTCATGTAGATGCCGCCGTTCCACTGCTCGAAGTGGTTGCCGATGATGAACGGCGCCCGGTTGCCGTTGTAGGCGCGGTCGAAGCCGGCCAGGTACGAGTCGCGGGCCTGGGTCTGCCAGAACGCCTGCTTGCCGGGGTCGCCCTTGGTGTTGTCGCCGGACTGGTTGTACATGATGTTGTAGTCCATCGAGAGCACCTGGAAGGTGTGCCCGGGGAACGGGATGGACTGCAGCGGCATGTCCCACAGCGCGCCGCCGGCGAACTTCTGCGGCCACATCTGCAGGCCGCCGGGGCCCGAGCTGTCGTACTTCCAGCCGCGCTTGACGGCGGTGGGGAGCAGGCCGCGCTGGCCCTCCAGACAGGGGGTGCGGCCGCCGATCAGCTCCTTGCGGTAGTCGAAGGGCAGCGCGGGGAGCTCGGTGTTGCCGGTGTTGGTGCGCCAGTTCATGACGAAGTCCATGGCCTGCTGGATCTCGCTGTCCCAGTCCTCGGGGGACCACTTGCCGCCGCCGTTGGCGCCGCAGAAGTGGCCGTTGAAGTGGGTGCCGATCTCGTGGCCGTCCAGCCAGGCGGCGCTGACCTGCTCGATGGTGGCGCGGATGTGCTGGTCGCTGAGGTAGCCGATGTCGGAGGCGCCGATCGAGTGCTGCGGGGGGTGGTACAGGGTCTTCTTCGACTCGGGCAGGGTGTAGATGCCGCTGAGGAAGAAGGTCATGGTGGCGTCGTGTTCCTTGGCGAGCTTCCGGAACCGGCTGAACAGCTGGTTGTCGAGCTCGCCGGCGCCGTCCCAGGAGAAGACCACGAACTGCGGGGGCCGCTGGCCGGCCTCCAGCGGGACGGCCTGCGGCTGGTGGGGCTGCGGGCCGGTGTCGGAGGTGGAGCCGTCGCCGATCAGGGTGGCGGGGGGCTTGGGGACGGCGCTGGGGCTGCCGTTCGCGGCGAGGCCGTCGGCCTGCGCGGGCGGGGCGGAGCCCCCGCTCCCGGAGGTGCTGGCGCAGCCGGCGGCCAGGGTGGCGGCGGTCGCCGCACCGGCGGCCAGCAGCGTCCTGCGGGAGAGGGCGTCCATGTCTCACATCCGTTCACCAGGGAGTCAGGGGAAGTCACCGGCCGGATGAACGGTCCATCAGATGAAATGGAGAGATGCGTCGTCCGGGGGAGTCGGCCTCAGCATGGCACGCGTCCGGGCGCCGCGCCGGTAAGCACGCCCCCGGTACGGATGACCGGGGGACGCCACGCCGGGACGCTCACCTGTTCGGCGCACCGGGCCGGGGCGGCGGCGGGGCCGGGGAGTTGACTGGACGTCAGGGCGACCGGCGCACGGCCCGGCCCGCCCGTACCGTCCGACGCACCCAGCCCGCCCGACGCACCCGCCGGCGCACCCCGCCGCCCGACGCACCCGCAGACACGGAGGTCGCACCCGCCGATGTGGCAGCCGCTGATCGACGCCTACCGCGACCGGATCGTCGACACCGGACGGGAGCCGCTGTTCCTGCTGCTGCTCGGCCTGGTGCTGTCGTTCCTGTTCATCCGGCTCAGCACCCGGATGATCCGGGCCCGGGTCCGCTGGTGGCCGGGCAACGTGGCCCCGGGCGGGCTGCACATCCACCACGTGGTGTTCGGCCAGACCCTGCTGCTGGTCTGCGGGGTCGCCGCGTTCGCGGTGCGCGGCGACGGCGGCGACTGGTGGAACCTGCTCGGCTTCGGGTTCGGCGTCGGCGCGGGCCTGGTGCTGGACGAGTTCGCGCTGGTGCTGCACCTCAAGGATGTCTACTGGTCCACCCAGGGCCGCACCTCGGTGGACGCCGTGATGCTGGCCGCCGCGACGATCGGACTGCTGCTGGTCGGCGAACTCCCGCTCGGCGGCTTCGCCCGGCACCCCGACGGGCCGACCCTGGCCGGGGCGGCCGTGCTGCTGGCGCTGGTCGTGGTCAGCCTGCTCAAGGGCAAGACCTGGACCGGGCTGCTGGGCATCATGCTCTGGCCGCTGGCCCTGGTCGGCGCCGTCCGCCTCGCCCGCCCCGCCAGCCCGTGGGCCCGCTGGCGCTACCGCTCCCGCCCCCGCCGGCTGGCCCGCGCCGAGCGCCGCGAGGACCGGATCCACCGCCGCCTGGTCGCCGTCAAGACCGCCGCGTACGACCTGGTGGCCGGCACCCCCGACGCCGACCCGGAGGCCCCGCCGGAAGCCGCGGCGCCGGAGCCCGCGCCCGTCGATCCGGTGCCCGCCGAGCCGGTGCCCGGGCGGCCGCCCGCGCGCTGGCGGCTGCGCTGCGCCGCGGCGGCCCGCTGGTACCTGCGGATCGCCACCCTGCTGAACCTGCTCGGCGCGCTGGTCGCCCCCTTCCGAGCCCAGGTCGAACGGGCCGACCGGGGCGAGTACTTCACCCCCGTGCTGGTCACCTCCGGCTTCACCACCGCGCTGCTGACCGGGCTGCTCGCGGTGATGCTGCGCCGCCGCAAGCGGGCCGCCTGGATCGCCGCGCTGGCCGTCACCGCCGTGCACGCCGCCGTCTACGCCCTGGCGCTGGCCTTCCCCGAGTACCGCGCCCACCCGTTCAACTGGGTCTCCGCCGCCCTCACCCTGGCGCTGCTGCTGGCCCTGCTGGCCGCCCGCCCGGTGTTCCGGGTCCGCGGCGGGCGGGGCAACCTGCCGCTGGCCGCCGCCGTGCTGCTGCTCGGCGGCGCGCTGCTGACCGGCCTGGGCGCCGTCGCCGTCCGGCTCGCGCACACCGACGGGGTGCCCGGCTGGGGCGAGGCCGCCCGGTACGCGGTGCTGCGGCTGGTCACCGTCTCCGGCGTGCTCCGGGTCACCGACGTGGACGTGCCGGGCTGGGTCGACCTCGGCCTCAACCTGCTGGCCACCGCCCTGCTGCTGCTCACCCTGCGGATCCTGCTGCGCTCCGCGCACGGCGCCGAGGGACAGGGCCCCGAGGACGAACGGGCGCTGCGCGCCCTGCTGGAGCGGCACGGCGGACGCGACTCGCTCGGCTACTTCGCGCTGCGCCGCGACAAGTCGGTGTGCTTCTCGCCCAGCGGCAAGGCCGCCGTCGCCTACCGGGTGGTCAACGGGGTGGCGCTGGCCTCCGGCGACCCGGTCGGCGACCCGGAGGCCTGGCCGCAGGCGATCGAGGAGTGGCTGCGCCGGGCCCGCGCGCACGCCTGGATCCCCGCCGTCACCGGCGCCGGCGAGCGCGGCGGCACCGTCTACGTCCGGACCGCCGGGCTGCGCGCCCTGCACCTGGGCGACGAGGCGGTGGTCGCCGCGGCCGGCTTCACCCTGGAGGGCCGGGAGATGCGCGGTCTGCGGCAGACCTGCCGCCGGCTGGCCCGGGCCGGGTACACGGTCGTGGTCCGCCGCCACCGGGACGTCCCCGCCGAGGAGTTCGCCGACCTGGTCCGGCTCGCCGACGCCTGGCGGCACGGCCGCACCGAACGCGGCTTCTCGATGGCGCTGGGCCGGCTCGGCGACCCCGCGGACGGCGACTGCCTGCTTGCCGAGTGCCGCGACGGGGCCGGGCGGACGGCCGCGCTGCTCTCCTTCGTCCCCTGGGGCGCGGACGGCCTCTCGCTCGACCTGATGCGCCGCGACCGGGAGTCCGACAACGGCCTGGTCGAGTACACCGTCGCCGAACTGCTGCGCCGCGCTGGGGAGTTCGGGACGGCCCGGGTGTCGCTGAACTTCGCCATGTTCCGCGAGGCGTTCGAGCCGCGGCTGGGCGCGGGCCCGGTGCTGCGGCTGTGGCGCGGGGTGCTGCGGTTCCTGTCCCGCTGGTGGCAGCTGGAGTCGCTGTACCGGGCGAACGCCCGCTACCGGCCGGTCTGGGAGCCGCGCTACGTGCTGTACGAGAAGCCCTCCGAGCTGCCCGCGATCGGCCTGGCCACCGCGCTGGCCGAGGGCTTCCTGACCAGGCCCCGGCTGCGGCGCGGCCGCCGCCGCGCTGACGGCGCGTCACCCGGACAGAACCCACCGGGTGCCCGGGCCCCGGCACCCGGGTGAACTGGGCGGGCCGGAGTCGGCGGAGGACGGAGGGCGTGCGGTGGGCGAGCGGACGTGGACCGGGGCGGTGGCGGCCGCAGGAGCCGTCGTCGCGGGCGCCTGGCTGCTGAACGGCGGCCTGACCGGCACCCTGCCGCCGGCGCCGGCCGCCGCGCAGGCGTACGACGGCACCCCGGTCGGCCCGGCCGTCCCCGCGCTGCCGCCCTCGCCGCCGGTGCGGGTGCGGATCCCGGTGCTCGGGGTGGACGCGCCGGTGGCCCGGCTCGCCCTGGACGGCGAGGGCCGGCTGCAGCCGCCGCCGGAGGAGGACCGCAACCTGGCCGGCTGGTACCGGGACGGCGCCGCGCCCGGCTCCAGCGGGGCGGCGGTGCTGGCCGGGCACGTCGACAACGCGCACGGCCCGGCGGTGTTCTACCGGCTGGGCTCGCTGCGCAAGGGCGACCAGCTGGAGGTCGCCCGGGCGGACGGGGCGGCCGCCTGGTTCCAGGTCGACGGGGTCGAGGTCTACCCGAAGAGCGGGTTCCCCGACCGCAAGGTGTACGCGGCCACCCCCGACGCCCAGCTGCGGCTGATCACCTGCGGCGGCGGCTTCACCCGGGAGGGCGGCTACGACGGGAACGTGGTGGTCTACGCCCACCTGGTCCGCACCCAGCGGGCCTGAGCGGGCGGGGGAGTCGCGCGGCCGGGAGCCGTCGGGCCCGAGCGGCCGCCGTCCTGACGGTGCGTGAGGGCGCGCCGCCAGGACGGCGGCCGGTCAGGCCAGCAGCTCGGCGAGCGCCCGGTCGCAGTCCAGGTGGCTCAGCTCCCGGCCCTCGGGCACCGCCAGGTAGCTGTGCCACAGGAAGCGGCGCAGGTCGGCCCGGTCGAACTGGAGCAGCGCGACGCCCTCGGGGGAGCGCAGCTCGACCACGGTGCGGGTGCCGAGCGCGGGGCGGACGTGGACGTCGCCCTCGCCGCTGGGCAGGTCCAGCCCGGCGGCCAGCAGCTGGCGGGCGAACACCCACTCGACCCCGTCGGCCGGCCCGGGGGACGGCTCGGGGGACGGCTCGGCGGGCAGGTCGGCGTACGGGTCGGCCGGGTCGCCGTACTGGTCGCCGTACGGGTCGGCCGGGTCGTCCAGCGGGTCGGGCTCCAGGGCGTACTCGGCGGGGAAGACCATCCGGACCGCCAGTGGGTCGTCGGCCCGGTAGTGCAGGGTCACCCGCAGCAGCGCGGAGCGGTGGGTGCTGACGATCAGCCGGGCGTGCGTGGTGTGCTCGACCGGCGCGGGCGCTGCGGACACGGCGGTTCCTCCCGAAGGTGCGTGCTGGTACGGGTGCGACCGGTGTCGCTCCCCGGTGAGGAAGAGTCGGGAAGGGCGGAAGGGATTACACCGGTTCCGGCCCCTCCTTCAGTGATCTGCGTCACACCCGGGTGGACCAACCCGGGTATTCCGGGCCGCCGGTCCGCGCCCCCCCATGGGCAGCGGCGGGCCCGCCGGGCAGGATCGCGGGAGCCGCCCGGGCCGCCGTGGACCGCCCGTCCGGCGACCCCGGGGAGGGCCGTGACCATCGAGGAACGAGTGCGGACGGCCGGGCGGGCCCCGCTCGCCGTGTACACCGAGCTGTACCGGCGCCACCACCCCGGCCTGCTGCGGTACGCCCGCGGCCTGACCGGCGGCGACCCCTGGCGGGCCGAGGACCTGGTGGCCGAGGCGCACCTGCGGGTGTGGCGGCGGCTCGCCGCCGGGCACCGGATCGAGGACCCGCGGGCCTACCTGGCCGCCACCGTCCGGCACCTGGCGGCCGCGCCGGTGCGCGAACGGGCCGCCGGGACGCTGCCCGAGCGGGGCGGCGGGGAGGCCGCCGACCCGGCGCCCCGGGTGGCCGAGACCGACCGGATGCGCGGCCTGCTCGCCCAACTGCCCGCGCGCTGGGCCCGGGCGCTGTGGCTCTCCGAGGTCGAGGGACTGCCGCCCGGCGAGGTCGGCGACCGGCTCGGGCTGGGCCGGGGCGCCGCCGCCGTCCTGCTGCACCGGGCCCGGGAGGGACTGCGGCTGGCCTACCTGCGGGCCTACCCCGGCGCCCCGCGCGACCCCGGCTGCGCCGCGCACTGGGCGGCGCTCGCCGGGCAGGCCCGCGGCCGGGCCGGGCGGCGGGTCCGGCGGCACCTGGCGGACTGCGCCGACTGCCGGGGCCGCCTCGTGCTGCTGCGCCGGGTCAACCTCCGGCTGGCCGGGGCGGCGGCGCTGCTGGCCGCGCTGCTGCTGTCCCCGTTCGACGGCCCGGAGCGGCGGATCGAGGCCGCGGCGGGCTGTGAGGTGCGCCCCCGGGTCGCCGGCCGGGAGGACGACCGGTCCGCTGCCCGGACCGCGCTGCGCGACACCTCCGACCGCGCGGTCTCCGGTTGGACGCCGCGCCGGCCGCTGCCGGTCGGCGCGCACCCGGCGGCGGCCCGGCCGGGCACCGGCGAAGGGCGCGAGGGGTCCGCGGAGGCCCGCGGGTAGGCGGGCCGCGACGGCGCGGCCGGAGCGCGGCGCCGCCGCCCGGCGGGCCCGCGGCGGCCGGTTCCCCCGGCGGCCGGACGCATCCGCGGCCGGTGCCGGAGGCGGCTGCCCCGGACGCCCGGCCGGGCCGTGTGCAGGTCCGGTGACGAGCGCCCGGCCGCAGTGGGACGCACGCCACAGGGGCGTGCCGCGGCGGCCGACCGGGCTCCGGGAGGGGCTAGGCTGGGCGGGTTCCACGACCGCCCGCCGCCCGCGGGGGAAGGGCCGTACATGGGCCCTGACCTGCGACGACCCTGTTCGGAGACCGTGACTACCGCCGCCTCCTCCTCGATGGCCCCGCTGTTCTCGCACGCCGACAGCACCCACCCCCGCCCGAGTGGCACCTCCGCCGCCGCGCACCTCTCCCCGGCCTTCCCGGGCCGCGCCCCCTGGGGCACCGCGGCCAGCCTGCGGGCCTGGCAGCAGGGGGCGCTGGACCAGTACATCGAGAAGCAGCCCCGGGACTTCCTGGCAGTCGCCACCCCGGGCGCCGGCAAGACCACCTTCGCCCTGACCCTGGCGTCCTACCTGCTGCACAACCACCTGGTGCAGCAGGTCACCGTGGTCGCGCCCACCGAGCACCTGAAGAAGCAGTGGGCCGAGGCCGCCGCCCGGATAGGGATCCGGCTCGACCCGGCGTACTCCTCGGGCCCGCTGTCCAAGGACTACCAGGGCATCGTGATCACGTACGCGGGCGTCGGGGTCAACCCGATGCTGCACCGCAACCGGACCGAGGCCCGCAAGACGCTGGTGATCATGGACGAGATCCACCACGCCGGCGACTCCAAGTCCTGGGGCGAGGCCTGCTTCGAGGCGTTCGAGCCGGCCACCCGCCGGCTCGCCCTCACCGGCACCCCGTTCCGCTCCGACACCAACCCGATCCCGTTCGTCCAGTACGAGGCGGGCAGCGACGGCATCCGCAAGTCGATCGCCGACTACACCTACGGCTACGGGCACGCGCTGGCCGACCACGTGGTCCGCCCGGTGATCTTCCTCAGCTACTCCGGCAACATGCGCTGGCGCACCAAGGCCGGCGACGAGCTGGAGGCCCGGCTCGGCGAGCCGATGACCAAGGACCTGATCGCCCAGGCCTGGCGCACCGCGCTCGCCCCGCAGGGCGAGTGGATCCCGGCGGTGCTGCAGGCCGCCGACCGGCGGCTGACCGAGGTCCGCAAGGGCATCCCGGACGCGGGCGGCCTGGTGATCGCCACCGACCAGACGGTGGCCCGCGCGTACGCCAAGCTGCTGCGCGAGATCACCGGCGAGAAGGTCGCGCTGGTGCTCTCCGACGAGGCCGAGGCCTCCCAGCGGATCTCCGACTACGCCGAGGGCACCTCGCGCTGGATGGTGGCCGTCCGGATGGTGTCCGAGGGCGTCGACGTGCCCCGGCTGTGCGTCGGCGTGTACGCCACCTCGATCTCCACGCCGCTGTTCTTCGCCCAGGCCGTCGGCCGCTTCGTGCGCGCCCGCAAGCGCGGCGAGACCGCCTCGGTGTTCCTGCCGACCATCCCGATGCTGCTCGGCTTCGCCAACGAGATGGAGCTGCAGCGCGACCACGTCCTGGACCGGCCCAAGAAGGAGGGCGAGGGCCTGTTCGACGAGGAGGACCGGCTGCTCGCCGAGGCCGAGAAGGCCAACGACGGGGCGGACACCGGCACCGAGGAGTTCTCCTACGAGGCGCTGGGCAGCGACGCGGTCTTCGACCGGGTGCTGTACAACGCCATGGAGTTCGGCATGCAGGCGCACCCCGGCAGCGAGGAGGAGGAGGACTACCTCGGCATCCCGGGCCTGCTCGAACCCGACCAGGTGCAGATGCTGCTGCAGAAACGTCAGCACCGGCAGATCCAGCGCTCCAAGGCCAAGCCCGCCGAGGAGGCCGACCTGCTCGAACTCCCGGCCGACGAACGCCCGGTGGTGACCCACCAGGAGCTGCGCGAGCTGCGCAAGGAGCTGAACGCGCTGGTCGCCGCCTGGCACCACCGCACCGAGCAGCCGCACGGCACCATCCACAACGAGCTGCGCCGGCAGTGCGGCGGGCCGCTCACCGCGCAGGCCACCGCCAACCAGTTGAAGGCGCGGATCGGCCGGATCCGGGAGTGGGCCACCCAGGGCTGACGGGTCGTCGGCTCCACACCTTCAACACTTGGCAAAGGGAATGTGGAGACATGTGATCGCATGATCCGCTAATCTGCGGCGTGCCGGTGCTGGGGGGACACCACACATGGGGACGCCTCGGCATGCGGTCACACCTGTCGGCGCCGCCGTCCACGCGGCCTGCCGGCCCGCAACCCCTGAGGAGCACCCCGTGGCGTACCCCGCCCAGAACCCCGAGCTGTCCGACAAGTCGAAGCTCGTCGCCGGCCTGCTGCAGATCTTCCTCGGCGGCCTCGGCATCGGCCGCTTCTACACCGGCCACGTCGGCATGGGCGTCGCCCAGCTGCTCACCTGCGGCGGCTTCGGCCTCTGGGCGCTGATCGACGGCATCATCTTCCTGGTCAGCGACACCCGCACCGACGCGCAGGGCCGCCTGCTGCGCCCCTGACGTGCCCACCGAACCGGCCGGCCGGCACCCCCGTCCCGCGGACGACCGCGACGGGGGCGCCGGCCGTCGGCCGTCCACCGGCCCGCCCCGCCCGCCGCGCCGCTCCCCGGCCCTGCTGCGCCACCCCGCGGCCGGCCCGCTCGGCCTGCTCGCCGCGGGCCTGGCCGGCGCGGCGTACCTCTACTCGCGCGACCCGCACCGGTCGGGCCAGGTGCTGCCGTTCTGCCCGTGGCGTCGCCTGACCGGCCTGCAGTGCCCTGGTTGCGGCGGCACCCGGATGGCGTACGACCTCCTGCACGGCGACCTCGCCGCCGCCTGGCACGACAACGCCGCGCTGCTGCTGGCCCTGCCGTTCGTCGCCGCCTGGTTCGCGGTGCGGCTGCGGCACGGGCTGGCCGGGCGGCACTGGCGGCTGCGGATGGGCCCGCGCGCCGTGGCCGCGCTGCTCGTCGGCGCGGTGCTCTGGACGGTCGGCCGCAACCTGTTCTGAGCCGCCCGGCCGCCGGACCCGCCGACCCGGCGGCGCACTGATATCGGACGCTTGAGTGCTTGCGGCGCGAGTTATGAGTGCCTTATCCGATTTTTCATCACGACTTTCCATCGATGCTGCCCGAATTTTGGACAACCACTTCCACCGGGCGGCCCCGTTCATTAGCGTCTCCCCACAATCGTCCGGGACCCACCCATCAGCCCGGACGGGTACCGCGGAGCCCCGCGTCCCGTCGACGTCGCCGAGGCCGGACTCCCGCGCCGGACACCCTTCCTGCGCGCGACCAATTCCGGTGCGGCTCACGGCAGTTCTGTCGTAGGGTCGGACTTGCCGCGGAAAGGACCTGGCGCCTCGTGACTGCTGAGACTTCCCAGACCCTGGACAGAGGTGTCCGGGTACTGAAACTGCTGGCCGACTCCGAACGCGGGCTGACGGTGACCGAGCTGGCCGCCCGGCTCGCCGTCAACCGCACGGTGGTCTACCGCCTGCTCGCCACCCTGGAACAGCACGGCCTGGTCCGCCGGGACATCGGCGGCCGCGCCCGGGTCGGCCTCGGGGTGCTCCGGCTCGCCCACCGGGTCCACCCGCTGCTGCGCGAGGCCGCGCTGCCCGCGCTGCGCTCGCTCGCCGAGGACCTGGGCGCCACCGCTCACCTCACCCTGGTCGACGGCAACGAGGCGCTCGCCGTCGCCGTGGTCGAACCGACCTGGACGGACTTCCACGTCGCCTACCGCACCGGCCTGCGGCACCCGCTCTCCGAGAGCGCGGCCGGCCGGGCCATCCTGGAGGCCCGCAGCTTCCCCGGCCAGCGCCGC
Source organism: Kitasatospora sp. NRRL B-11411 (assembly GCF_000721345.1). Taxonomy (NCBI): domain Bacteria; kingdom Bacillati; phylum Actinomycetota; class Actinomycetes; order Kitasatosporales; family Streptomycetaceae; genus Kitasatospora; species Kitasatospora sp. NRRL B-11411. Next base: position 83,322 of record NZ_JOGH01000020.1, read on the forward strand.
CCCGAGCAGGGCTGCGTGATCACCCGGGCCGAGGAGCAGTCCGGGGCCAGCGGCGCGGCCGCCGCGCTGATCGGCCTCAGCGGCATCGAGGGCAGCGTCGGCGTGGTGATGCTCAACGGCCTGGTGCCCGAGCGGGTCGGCCCGCGGGTGGTCGAGGCCGCCACCGAGGTCGCCGACGCGCTGCGCTGAACCCGCCGGCCCCGGGACGCCCCGGGGCCCCCGGCCGATCCGCGCGGCCGTCCGTGCCGGGCCGCGCGGTGTGTTTGGATGCGGGGTGTGCCTTCCCAGAACCTGCCCCCGGCCCTGACCGCCCCGCGCACCCGCGCGCTCGCGCTGTGCGCGCTGCCGGTGCTCGCGCTGTTCGCGGTGGCCGCGTTCGTGCCGCTGCCCTTCACCCTGGAGTCGCCCGGCGACACCGCCGACACCCTGGGCGCGTACAACGGGAGCAACCCGGTGATCCGGGTCAGCGGGACGCCGCAGCGCGAGACCACCGGCCAGCTGCGGGTGGTCACCGTCGAGGCCACCAACCCGGGGCAGCGCAACACCCTGTGGGACTCGCTGGCGGCCTGGGCCGACCCGAAGCGGGCGGTGGTGCCCACCGAGGAGGTCTACCCGGAGAGCGACAGCGGCAAGGCCGACGAGGCCACCCAGCAGCAGATGACGCAGTCCCAGGACAGCGCCACCCTGGCCGCGCTGAACTACCTGCACCTGTCGCCGGAGCAGGTCAAGGTCGAGATCGACCTGGGCCGGATCGGCGGCCCGAGCGGCGGCCAGATGCTGGCGCTGGGCATCGTCGACAAGATCGCCGGGAACGGCCGGGGCGGCGACCTGACCGGCGGGCGGAACGTGGCCGGCACCGGCACGGTCGACGCGGACGGGCGGGTCGGCCAGGTCGGCGGCATCCCGCTCAAGACCCAGGCGGCGCGCGCGGCCGGGGCCACGGTGTTCCTGCTGCCGCGCAGCGAGTGCGCCCAGGGCAAGGTCAACACCCCCGACGGCCTGCAACTGGTGCCGGTGGACACCCTCTCCGACTCGATCGCCGCGCTCGATGCGCTGAACAGCGGCGGCGCCGTCCCGCACTGCTGACGCCCCGTCACCGGCGGCGGAAGGCCCCGGCGGGCGAGCGGGCGGGCGGATCGGAGCCGGTGACGGAGCCGGTGACGGGACCGGGCGGGGCGCCCCCGTGCGCCCGTCCCCCTCGTACGGCGCTCCCGGCGCTACCGGCCGAACGCGGCGGCCACCAGGTCGTCGCCGACCCGGGCCCGGAGCAGGGCGGCGATCTCCGGTAAGCGGTGCGCCTGGGCCATCGGCAGCGCCACCGAGACCGCGGCCAGGTCGCCGCCCAGCACGAGCGGCACCGCCGCCCCGGCGGTGTCCAGCGCGTACTCCCGGTACTGGGTGATCGGCGCGGCCCGCTGCGGCCCGTGCCGGGGCAGCAGCGGCAGGTGGGCGGGCTCGCGCAGGGTGTACGGGGTGAACGGCACCATCGGGTAGCGGGCCAGGTGGGAGCGCCGCTCCTCGGCGGACATCAGGGCCAGCAGGGTCTTCCCGGCCGCGTGGGCGTGCGCCCCGGACCGGAAGCGCCGCGGGTCGGCGGTGGGGGCGCCGGGGGCGGGGGCCGCGGCGACCAGGTCCACCTCGCCGTCCTTGTAGCGGGCGAAGTGGACGGCCGCGGACAGCTGGTGGGCGATCCGGCCGAGCAGCCCGTCCAGCCCGCCCGGCCGGGACGGGCCGGGCGCCGGGCCCTCGGGCCCGTTCCGGCCGGTCAGCCCGGACACCGCGGGGCCGGTCCGGTACCGGCCCTCGCGCCGCTCCAGGTAGCGGTCGTGCACCAGGGTGCGCAGCAGGTGGTAGGTGGTGCCCAGGGCCAGCCCGGTGTCCCGGGCGAGCTGCTTGGCGGTGGCGCCCGACGGGTGCCGGGCGGCGGCCTCCAGCAGCCGCAGGGCGCGCTGCGCGGAGGCGATCAGGGTCGGCGCCTCGGTGAGCCGGCTCATCGCCGCGCCCCCCGGTCCCCGACGGGCCGGTGCGGGCGCGGTGCTGACGTCGGGGCAGCCGGCGGGTACGCGGCGGGTGCGGTACGTATGCTCATGGCTGCGATCTTTGCGTGCACGGGCAGAGGCATATGCCAAAAATCGGCCGAATCCGGGAGGCGCGCCCGGCGGACCGGCGGCGGCCCGGTCAGCAGCCGCCCCCGGCGGCCTGCTCCACCAGCGGCAGGACCCGGAACGGCACCGGGTTCTCCAGCGCGATCGCGGTGGACGCCCGGACGATCCCGTCGAACCCGACCACCCGGTCGATCACCCGCTGCAGGTCCGCGTTCGAACGGGCCACGATCCGCACCAGCATGTCCCCGTGGCCGGTGATGGTGTGCAGTTCCAGCACCTCCGGCACCGCCGCCAGGTGCGCCCGGACGTCCGCGCCCTGCCCCTGCGAGATCTCCAGGGTGGCGAACGCCGTCACCGGGTAGCCGAGCGCCGCCGGGTCCACCTGCGGGCCGAAGCCGCCGATCACCCCGCGCGCCTGCAGCCGGTCCAGCCGGGCCTGCACCGTGCCGCGGGCCACCTGCAGGCGGCGCGAGCACTCCAGCACGCCGATCCGCGGCTCCTCGGCGAGCAGCCGGATCAGCTTTCCGTCCAGCGCGTCGATGGCGTCGGGCTGCGGGGGCACGGGGCGGCTCCAGGGGTGGTGCGAGCGGTCGGGCATCGACCGACATTGTGCGGCCGCCCCGGCCCGCGCGTCAGCCCGGGACGTCTGCGGGCCCGGGGCATCCGCCCAGTCCAGGGCGTCCTCCGGGGCGTCCTCCGGGGCGCCCGTCGGGGCACCCGCGGTGCGGCCGCGGGGCCCGTTCGCCCCCGGCTCCAGGCGTCCGACGGGCCCGGGGCGCCGGTCAGTTGCCCACCACGAAGGTCTGCACGTTGGGGGCGGTGCCGTTCCAGGACACCATGAGGGTGGAGACCCGGTCGTCCTTGGAGAAGTTGACCTGAAGCCACTGGTCGCCGTGCCAGACCTGCATCGACCAGCCCGCCTCCGGCACCGCCGAGACCAGCCGGGCCTCGGTGGCCCGCACGTCGAGCGCCACCCGGCCGCCCAGCATCGGGTAGCTGTGCAGGGTGCTGGGCGGGCTGCTGCTCCTGCGGGCCGTCGCGCTCGGCCGGGCCGGGGCGCTCGACCCCGCGGCCGCCGGGGTGGTGGCGCCCGCCGACGGGTCCGGGCTCGGGCTGGGGGCCGCCGCGGACGGCGGCGCGCTGCTCGGGGGCGGCCCCGACGGGGTCGGCCCGGCCGGTCCCCCCGGCTTCGAGGAGGCCACCGAAGGCAGTTGAACCGCCACCGGTTGCTCGAACACCGTGTCGACGAGCACCGCGTGCACGCCGAGCCAGGACAACGCCACCGCTGCTCCGGTGGCCGCCGTCCAGGCGCCCAGTTGAACCAGTCCGCTCCGCATCGCGGGCCATCCTGCCGTACGAAGGTCACGGCCAGGTCAGTGGGCCGGGCATTCCACAGAAACCTTGTGGAAAAAGGGCGGTGAGCTTCAGGGAAGCTCAAGGCCCCGCCCGGGCCGGGCCGTCCCGGAGCCACCCGAGGTACAGACCAGTGCGCCGCCATGCCGTACCGTGCAGCCCCATGGCAACAGTGCTTGTGGTCGAGGACGACCCCTTTGTGCGTTCCGCCCTGATCCGCCATCTGGCCGACACCGGCCACGCCGTGCGCTCCGTCGGCACCGCGCTGGAGGCCCTGCGCGAAGTCGCCCAGGTCGGCTGCGACCTGGTGGTCCTCGATCTGGGCCTGCCCGACCTGGACGGCAGCGAGGCGCTCAAGATGATCCGCGGCCTGACCAACGTCCCGGTGATCATCTCCACCGCGCGGGACGACGAGGCGGAGATCGTCCGGCTGCTGAACGACGGCGCCGACGACTACCTGGTGAAACCTTTCTCCGGGGAGCACCTCACGGCCCGGATGGCCGCCGTCCTGCGCAGACTGGGCGGCGGCGCCCTGATGGCACCCCAGATCCTGCGGGTCGGCGGCCTGGCCATCGACCCGCAGCGGCGCGAGGCCCTGCTCGACGGGCAGCGGCTCGACCTGACCCGCCGCGAGTTCGACCTGCTGGCCTTCCTCGCCGCCCGGCCCGGCGTGGTCGTCCCGCGCAAGGAGATCCTGGCCGAGGTGTGGCGGCAGACCTACGGCGGCGACCAGACCATCGACGTCCACCTGTCCTGGCTGCGCCGCAAGCTCGGCGAGACCGCCTCCAGCCCGCGCTACCTGCACACCGTGCGCGGCGTCGGCGTCCGGCTGGAGGCCCCCGGCGGACCGGTCGGGGGCGCGACGTGAAACGCATCCTCCGCTCGCTGCGCTGGGCGATGGTCAAGGCCGCCATCGCCGGCACCGTCATGGTCGCGCTCGCCTTCCTCATCCCGCTCGGCCTGATGGTCCAACAGACCGCCCGCGACCGGGCGTTCACCGCCGCCGAACGGCAGGCCGCCGCCCTCGGCCCGGCGCTGGCCATCACCACCGACCAGGAGGCCATCGCCAAGGCGATGGCCTCCACCGACTCCGGCGCCCGCGACCGGCTCGCCGTCCACCTGCCCGGCGGCGCCACGGTCGGCAGCGCCCGCACCGACAACGACCAACTGCCCAGCACCGACAGCCAGGGCTGGACCCGCACCGTCCGGGCCGGCACCGTCCGGGTCGAGGGCGGCTACGCGCTGCTGCAGCCCGTCGCCGTCGACAACGGCCGGGTCGCCATGGTCGAGGTGTTCGTCCCCGACGCGGACCTCTCGCGCGGCGTCGGCACCGCCTGGCTGGTGCTCTCCGGCGTCGCGCTCGCCCTGGTCGCGGTCTCCGTCGCGGTCGCCGACCGGATGGGCACCCGGATCATCCGCTCCGCCCGCCGCCTGGCCACCGCGGCCCGCTCGCTCGGCTCCGGCAACCTCACCGTGCGGGTCCCGGTGGAGGGGCGCGAAGCGGCCGGCGCGCCCGAAGAACTCCGCGAGGCCGCCTACGCGTTCAACGCGATGGCCGACCGGGTGGTCCACCTGCTGGCCGCCGAACGGGAACTCGCCGCCGACCTGTCGCACCGGCTGCGCACCCCGCTCACCGTGCTCCGGCTCAACGCCGCCGCCCTCGGCGAGGGCGACGCCGCCGACGCCACCCGGCACGCCGTCTCCCAGCTCGAGCGCGAGGTCGACCAGATCATCCGCTCCGCCCGTCGCCACCCGGTGGACGCCCCGCCGGTCGCCCTCGGCTGCGACGCCGTCGAGGTGGTCCGGGACCGGGTCGGGTTCTGGTCCGCGCTCGCCGAGGACGAGGGCCGCCCCTGGCAGCTGGCCGGCGACGAGGAGCCGGCCCCCGTCCTGGTGCAGCGCGGCGACCTGGCCGCGGCCGTCGACGCGCTGCTCGGCAACGTCTTCCGGCACACCGCCGTCGGCACCCCCTTCGCCGTCGACGTGGTCGCCGCCGAGGACGCCGTCACCGTCCTGGTCGGCGACGGCGGCCCCGGCTTCACCGACCCGGACGCGGCCATCCGCCGCGGCGCCGGACACGGTGGCGAGGGCTCCACCGGCCTCGGCCTGGACATCGTCCGCAAACTCGCCGAGGGCACCGGCGGCGACGTCGTCCTCGGCCGCTCCGCCGTCCTCGGCGGCGCCGAGATCGCGGTGCGGCTCAACACCCGCACCGAGGTCGAACTGCCCAGGCAGCAGCGCCGCCGGACCGGCCGGCTGATCCGCAAGGACTGAGGACCGGACGCCGGGGGCCACGATGCCGACACAGGAGCTGTTACCGCGGGGGCGGCAGCTCGGTGTCGATCCCCTCCCTTAAATGCGTCCTAAGCGTCGGCCAACGCTGTCTCATGCGGCCCCGGCCCGGACGGGCGGGCCCACCACGGGGGTGCGCGGCCCGGAACCGGCGCGGCCCGGCGGCGGCGACCCGTCCGTGGGGCGCTCCGGCGGCCGTTCGATCGAGCGGTCCGTCGAACGGTGTGCCGAACGTTCTGTCGAGCGGTCGGCGACGCGGGCGGGGCCGGTCGGCGGCCCGGTCGGAATTCGAACAGCGGCCGACCGGCGGGCCGGGCCCGGCCGTCTGTCCGTCTGTCTGTCCGTCCGTGCGGCCGTCTGTCCGTCCGACGGCCCCGGGAGGGGAGCCCGGAGTGACCGCGACCAGTGGCGGCGGCCGACCGTTCGGGTAGTGTCGGCTGCTGGCCAGCGCAGGTCGACGGCGGACGGAGCAAGACAGTGAGCACGGTGCACACGGAACGCGGCACGCCCCCAGGCAGCCCCGACCGGCCGCCCGTCCCGGCCTGGCAGCGCGTCCTGACCGCCCCCGGCCGACAGCTCACCGCCATCACCGCGGCCCTGCGCGCCGCCCCCCGGCGCCCGCTGCGGCTGGCCGCCGCGGTCGCCCTGGTCTCGCTGCTCGCCTACGCGACGGTCCGGCACTTCGTCGGCACCTCGATGGTCGACATGATCGTCTACCGGGCCGAGGGCGCCGCCGTCGCCGACGGCCACGACCTGTACGCGCTGCGGGTCACCGAGTGGAACCTGCCCGCCACCTACCCGCCGTTCGCCGCGATGCTGTTCGTGCCGACCACCTGGTTCGGCGTCCCGTTCCTGCGCCTCGCCGTCACCGCCGGGAACCTGCTGCTGCTGGCCACCCTCGCCCACCTGTCCTTCAAACTGGTCGGCTGGCCGCGCCGCGACCTGCGGCCGGTCGGCGTCCTGCTGGTCACCGGACTGGGCGTCTGGCTGGAACCGGTCTTCACCACCCTGCGCTACGGCCAGATCAACCTCGCGCTGGCCTGCCTGATCCTCTGGGACCTCACCCGCCCCGACTCCGCCCGCAGCAAGGGCGTCGCCATCGGCATCGCCGCCGGGATCAAGCTCACCCCCGGCCTGTTCGCCGTCTACCTGCTGGTCACCGGCCGGGTCCGGGCCGCGTTCGTGGCCGGCGCCACCTTCGTCGGCACCTTCCTGATCGGCGCGCTGGTGCTCCCCGACGCCACCTGGGGCTTCTGGACGAAGTACATGTTCGACTCCAGCCGGGTCGGCAAGACCGTCATCGTCGACAACCAGTCGCTGCGCGGCCTGGTCGCCCGGCAGATGCACCTCGAAACCCCCGGCGCCGCCGCCACCCTGCTCGGCGTCCTGGTCGCCGCCGCCGGACTCGGCATCGCCGTCTGGGCGCACCGCAGCGCCCGCTGGTCGCCGCGCGCCGACGCCTGGAGCGTGTGCACCGCGCTGATCACCGCGGTGCTGGTCTCCCCGATCAGCTGGACCCACCACTGGGTGTGGTGCGTCCCCGTCCTCGTCCTGCTCGCCGCCGAGGCCGCGCACGAACGCTCCCGCCCCGCCGCCGTCCGGCGCCTGCGCTGGCGGCTCGTCTTCGGTCTGACGCTGCTCGGCTTCCTGTCCTTCGCCATGTGGATCGTCCCGCACAAGGGCGACCTGGACCTGCACCTGTCGGTGCTCAAGCAGTTCCCGGCGAGCGTCTACCCGCTGATGGGGCTGTGCTTCCTCGCCGTTGCCGCCCTCCGGGTCCGCTCCCGGCGGCGTGCGGCCGGCGCCCCGCTGGTGCGCGTCCCCGCCCCGCGCAGCGGCGTGGACGGGCTCGGCAGCCCCGGCGCCCAGAAGGCCCCCGCGGCCCGCTGAACCCCGGGGCGGCCGTTCGCCGGGCCCGCCGTGCTGTTCCGTCCCCGTGCCGCTGCTCGGGTCTGTGCTGTTGCTCGGATCTGTGCCGCTGTTTGGGTCGGTGCTGCCGTCCTGTTCCGTGGCGTCGTTCTGTTCGGTGCCGCCGTCCGTCCCGGGCGTCCCGAGGGTGGGCGTTCCGGCGGGCGGCCGGGCGGCCGGGTCGGGGCCGCGTCCAGGGCGGGCACCGGGTGCAGACACGGGTGCGCGGGCGTCGGGTGCGGGTGGGCCGGTGGCTGTGCGCACGCCGTCACCCGCGCCCGGGGCCGTGCCGCGCGCCCCCTCACGCCAGCAGCTCCGCCAGTGAACCGTCCAGGTCCATCGCCTCCAGCTCCGCCCCCGGCGGCACCAGCCGGTGCGCCCGCTCCAGCCAGGCCGCCACCGTCGGCAGCGGCGCCTCCAGCAGCGCGTCGCCCGCCGGCGAGCTCAGCGCCATGCACAGCACGCTGCGCCGCCCCGACCGGGTCGGCCAGATCCGCACGTCGCCCTGGCCGCACGGCCGGAACGTCCCCTCCACCAGCAGCTCCCGGGCGAACACCCAGGTCACCGGCGTTCCGCTGTCCAGGTGGAAGGTCACGTACACCGCGAACGGGTCGTGGCTCCCGTACGACAGCCGCGCCGCCACCGGGACGCTGCGCTCCGGCGACAGCACCAGGTTCAGCTCCAGCTCCTGCTCCACCACTCCGGTCGACTGTCCGGCCATCGTCCTCACCTCTCCGCCACGCGGGGCCGCCGTTCGGCCCCGCACCAGCCGAGAGCGGGGCGGCCGCGGACTCTTACACGGGTTCCGGGACTTTCCGCGGAACTTTTTTCCGGCAGAACCTTTTCCGCCCCGCCCCGGTTGTTCCGGACGGGAGCACCGGAACCCGGTACCCGGGGCCGTGTCGGCCACCGCCCGTCACCGTCCCGGAGCCGCCCCCTCCACCCCAGGGGGTAACCGCGGTACCACGTGTCCCCGTTCGTTTCACGAGTTCCGGTGAACCCGGGGGACGAGGCCGCCCGAGGTACTACCCTTTGTGACTGCCCGGCGACTCTCCGCCCGCGGCTCCCCCACCCACGTCCGCACACCCACACGCCGCGGTGCCGGTACGAAGGAAGACGCAATGACGGACCGGCCCTCCACCGCAGGCTCGATTCTCGGCGCCACCCTGGCCGGGGACGCCGGAGCGCCCGGCTACTACCCCGACCCCTCGGTGCCCGGCTTCCTCCGCTACTGGGCTGGCCACGCCTGGGTCCCCGGCACCAGCCGCCCCGCCCCCGCCCCCGGCGAGGCCCTCCACCCGCCGCGCTTCGTCGCCCGCTACCTCACCGCGCCCCCCTACAGCCTCCCGCCCGGCCTGGTCCCCGCCGCTCCCGCCGCGCCGCTGGTCGAGACCGGTCCGATCTACCTCGACGAGACTGCTGCCCAGGCGCTCTTCACCATGTCGGCCCACCCGGAGACGGCCGCCGGGCCGGACGGGGACGGGGGCGGGGGCGGGAACGGTGCTGGTCCCGGGGCTGGGGCCGGGGGCGGGGTCGGGGCCGGGTTCGACGGTCCGGGGGAGTTGGAGATCCGTCCCCGCAGTGAGATGGAGCCGCTGCGCCCCGTCGAGGCCGGGCCGTGGGCGGTCGCCGGGAACGGGCTGCGGCCGGTCGCGGCCGAGTCCTGGGCCACTGCTGCCGCGCTGCACATCGGCGGGAGTGGGAGCGGGGCCGGGACCGGGGCCGTGGTCGCGCCGCGGCGGGGGCCGGAGGTTCGTGAGGTGGAGGCGGTCGTCCGGCCGTTGGAGCTGACCGGGGCCGCGCCCGTGGAGGAGCTCTTGTCGGAGCCCGCGCCCGAGCCGGAGCCTGAGCCCGTGCCGCGGGTCGCGCAGCCGCTCGGCGGCACGCCCTGGCACGGGGCCGGCGGTGGCGGTTCGGTGGGGCTGTCCGCTGCGCCCGGCGCGCTGGTCGAACCGGTGCCGCAACCGGCGGAGCCGACGTCCGCCGACCCGGCCTCGGGCTGGCGGGCCGATCCGCAGGCGCAGCGCGGGCTGATGGAGACCGGTGGGGCCCCGCGCTGGGTCTCCTGGGGCGTCGACCCGGAGCCCGAGTCCGAGCCCGAGTCCGAATCTGTAGGTGCGCCCGAGCCTGCGGCTGCGTCGGTGGCGGCTCCGAGCCCGGCGCCGGCCCCGGCCCCGGCTTCGAGCGCTGAGGCCCAGCGGCCGGGGCGGGAGCCGCGGACGGCGCACGTCACCAGCGAGCGGGTCCGACCGCCGCGTCGGGCCGCCGAGGCCCGGGAGGCGGAGGCCCGTACCGGTGCGGCGGCCCGCCGTCCCGCTGCGGCCGACGGGGCCGGGAAGCGGCGTCCGGCGGCCCCGGCGGCCGTGCCCGCGGGGGTCGGGGCGCGGGCGTTCGGGTGGCTGGTGGACGGGGTGGTGACGGCGGTGGTCGGTGCGGCCGTCGCGGTGCCGATGGTCGGGACGGTGCGGGCGCACGTCCAGGAGAAGATCGACCAGGCGGCGCAGGCCGCGAGCATGACGGGCCGTCAGCACCAGGTGTGGCTGCTGGACGGGACGGTGCTGGGCCGGGTGGGCGTGCTGCTCGGCGTGCTGCTGGTGTTCGGGCTGCTGTACCAGGTGCTGCCGATCGCCCGGACCGGTCAGACCTTCGGCAAGCGGCTGGCCCGGGTCCGGGTGGTCCCCGCGGGCGGGACCGGTGCGCCGGGGTTCGGCCGCTCACTGGTGCGCTGGTTGCTGCGCGGCCTGGGCACCGCCGTCCTGCTCGGCCCGGCCGTCGCGCTGCTGGACCGGACCGCCCGGCGCGGCTGGCACGACCGGGCGGCACGGACCCGGGTGGTGCGGGTGGAGCGCGGCTGAGGCGCCGTCAACCGCCCGCCGCTGCACGGCCCGTCGTCCGGTCGGGCCCGGTCGGCCGGTGTGCGGAAGGCGGTGGAACGAACTTAAACGGGCAGAAACGGCGCAAATATCCCAACATCGTAGTATTTGCGATGGTCTACTCGTGCCATGAGCACCAGCGACCCCTCCGGAACCGAGCCGGAGGAGGGCGGACGGCCTTCCTTCGACAAGCAGCCCCCGCCCTCGGGCAGCCCGTACGACACCCCGCCCGGCTACGGCGGCCAGTACGGCGCGCCGGCTGGCTCGGGCTCCCCCCACGACAGCAACCAGCCGCCCGGCTACGGCCCGCCCCCCGGCTACGGCCCCCCGCCCGGCGGCCCCGGCGGCCCCGGAGGTCCCGGAGGTCCCGGTGACCCGTACGGTTCGCCCTACGGCAGCCCCGGGCCCGGGCCCGTTCCCGGGATGCCCGCGCTCGGCGGCTGGGGCGCGCGGATCCTCGCCCGGCTGGTCGACTACCTCATGGTGCAGGTGATCGCCGTGGTGGTGCTGCTCCCGTTCCTGCACTTCAACAAGCAGAGCGGCTGGATCGGCTCCTTCTGGTTCAGCTGCGCGCTGTACCTGGTCTACGAGGGCCTGATGCTCAGCCGGGACGGCCAGACCCTCGGCAAGAAGCTGATGAAGGTCAGGGTCGCCATGCTCGCCGACGGCACCGCCCCCACCGCCGCTGCCGCCTGGAGCCGCGCCGCGACCTTCATCGTCCCCGCACTGATCTGCTGCGGCGGCCTCTGGTGGGCCGTCGACGGGCTGTTCGGCGTCTTCGACAAGCCCTACCGTCAGTGCATCCACGACAAGGCGGCCAAGACCGTGGTGGTCTCGACCGCCTGACCGGACGTTCGGCCGGTCAGGCGGTCGGTCGTTTGGCCGGTCGTTCCCTTTTGGGCCCCGGGCCTGCGGCAGCCGTTCACCTGCCGCCGGCCCGGGAGTCTTCGCGTTCGCGCTCCGGGCTCCCCTCGGGTCCGCTCCGGGCTCCCCTCGGGCTCCCCTCGGATGCTGCGTTAGCGCGACTGGTGCGCGTACGCCGGCTGCCGGGCGGCGGTGGCCGCAGGCTCGGGTTGGTCGGTGCCGGGCGCCGCCGTCCGGGGCGCGAACGCCTGCGGCGCGCGACGGGTGGTGGCGGGGGACAGCAGGACGGCCGACAGCGTCCCGAGCGCGACGGCGAAGCCGACCAGCACCGCGATCCGCCACACCCCCGTCTCCCCGGACACGGCCAGCAGCGCCACCGCGGCGACCACCGCGATCAGCGTGCCGACACCCAACTGCACGGCACTGAAACGACTCCCGGACACGAGCCGGGCAGCCCGGGACGCGGTGACGGCACGGGACGGAACGGCGGGGCGCGGCATGGCGGACGACCCTTCGCGCGGAGCGGGGAGAGCGACGGGGAACAGCGGTGGAGCGGCGGGCGGGGGACCCGGCTCGACAGGTACGGCGGAACAACATCGGTAAGTACAGCCTAACCGCCGGGAGTTGACCTACTCCGGGGCACAGGGGGCGCACGGACTCACGCCCCGGCAGCGCGCGACCGCGTCCTCCGCGCTCGCCGCATCGGTGGAACCGCAACCACCACGTTGACGGAACCCCGGCTGCCGCGGCCACTGCGGTCACTGCGGTCACCGCGGCTGCTGCACTGGCCGAACTGCGGTCCGGGCCTGCCCGATAACGTGCCGTACGGCGGAACGCCGAGCACGCGTACCGCGCAGCGCCGCCGCCGAACAGCGTGGGGAGGGCGGTCGAGCGCGCCCGGAGCCGTCCGCCGCACGTCCCCGCACCTGTCTCCGACCCCGGGAGCCGCCATGACCGTCCCCGCCGACTGGCCCACCACCGCCGAGGCCGCCCGCGCCGAACAGGAACGCCTGCGCCCCCTGGTCGTCCCCGAAGGCCCCGAACCCCCGCGCCGCCCCGGCACGTTGATCGCCGGCGTGGACGTCGCCTACGACGACGAGCGCGACGTGGTCGCCGCCGCGGCCGTCCTCCTCGACTACGCCACCCTCGACGTCGTCGAACAGTCCACCGCCGTCGGCCGGGTCGCCTTCCCCTACGTCCCCGGCCTGCTCGCCTTCCGCGAACTCCCCGCCGTCCTCGACGCCCTCGCCCGCCTCACCCGCACCCCCGACCTCGTCGTCTGCGACGGCTACGGCCTGGCCCACCCCCGCCGCCTCGGCCTCGCCAGCCACCTCGGCGTCCACACCGGCCTCCCCACCCTCGGCATCGCCAAGAACCCCTTCACCTTCACCCACCAGCCCCCCGGCGACCGCCGCGGCGACTGGTCCCCCCTCCTCGACGGCCCCGAGACCGTCGGCCGCGCCCTGCGCACCCGCCAGGGCGTCAAGCCCGTCTTCCTCTCCGTCGGCCACCGCATCGGCCTCGACGAAGCCACCGCCGTCACCCTCGCCCTCACCCCCTCCTACCGCCTCCCCGAAACCACCCGCCGAGCCGACTCCCTCTGCCGCCGGGCCCTCGCCGCCACCTGATCCCACCCGCACCCACCAGGGGGCGTGTTGACGGCCCGTTCCATGTGTTAGACATAGAGGTTGGAGCCAACTTTCTTTCAGGCCCCAGGCGGTCGAGCAGCAGTCGCGCGGGGCAGCAGGTACGGGGGAGGTACGAGACACATGAGCACGAGCGGCAACGGCTTCCAGGTCGAGGTCGACAACCTGCGGGCGTTCGCGGCCCAGGTGCGCGGCTTGCTGAGCGAGTACGAGAGCGGTGCCAGCACCTCGGCGGTCTATGGCCCGAGTGGGGTCAGCTCGGCGGCATTCGGGAGTTTTCCCGAAGCGCAGGAGCTGTACAAGCAGTACAACGTCATGCGTACTGAGCTGAGCATGCTTCTCAACAGAATTCAGGAAGCCATCGATGCCGCACAGCAGAACGCGGACCACACGGCTGCGAACTACGAGGAGCACGAGCAGGACACCCGCACGCGTATGACGCTGTCGCAGGATGGTTGGGCCACGACCTGGAGCCAGTCGGAGCTGGATGCACGGCAGAAGGCCGCGTCAATGCCGACGACCACGACCACGACGAGCCAGCCGACGACTACGACGAGGCCGCAATGGTGACGGCGCGGAAGAGCAGGGAAGCAGGCGCAGACATGGGGCGAGGTGCTGCACGATGAGGATGGCCGACCAGAGTGGTGGCGTGGTCACCGACTTCTCCACCCACAGCCATGCCGAGCTGATTTCCATGGTCCACTCGATGGACTCCGGTTCGGTCATGGCCGCGGCAGATCCCTGGCGTCGAGCGCACCAGACCCTGACGCAGATCCAGAGTGCGTTGACCACCGCCACCGGCGACGCCACCAGCACCTGGCAGGGCAGCACCAGCGACGCCTTCCACACGCACATGACCTCACTCGCCGACAGCGTCAACGCTCTGGCCGCTCACGCGGACCACACGGCCACTGCGCTGCAGTTGATGTCCGCGGCGATCGACCAGGCCAAGAGCGACATGCCGGAGGAGCCCGGGTTCTGGGACAAGGTCGGCGACGGAATCAGTGATGCCGCCAAGGAATCGGTCGGCATCAGTGATGCGGACACCCAGCAGGGCATCGCCGACACGCGTAAGCAAGAGGCAGTCGGCGTGATGCAGGTGCTGGCGGCCAAGTACAGCGCCACGGCCAGCCGTCTACAGCCTCCGGGGACAAAGACAGTCGAGGAGCAGAGCCGAGAAGTGACGCCGCCGGACAACGGAGGCGCCGCAGGTCTCGTCGCAGCGATCGCGGGCATCAGTACCGGTCTCGTCCAGGGCGCCGGGCAGGTGAGCGGTTCCTCCGGGTCGCGGACCTCGCTCAAGAGCACCTCGACCACCCGGGCGCCGCAGGCGCCGAAGGTCAAGGCCGCGGTGATCCGTCCGACGGACGCGGGCATCTCCGGAGGAACGGCCAACCCGCTGCCGCAGCCGAAGGGCCCCGGCACGGGGATCGACGGCATCCAGGGCGGTACCGGCGGCATCCGCGGTGGCGGCACCTCGACGATCGGCGGCCCCGGCGGGTCCGGCGGTCTGCAGGGTCCGTCCGGCGGTGGCAGCGGCGGGTTCGGCGGTGGCGGCACCAGCACCGGGCTGGTCGGCGGCGGTGGCGGGACCTTGGCGGGCGGCACCGGCATCGGTGCCCGCGCCGGGTTCAGCGGCAACAGCGTTTCGAAGTCCGGGACGTTCGGCTCCAACGGCCTGAACGGTGGTGGCGCCGGTACGGGTGGTGCCGCGGGCGCCGGTGCGGGCAGCGGGACCGGTGGCCGGGCCGGTGGCCTGGGCGGTGGCGGCCTCGGCGGTGGCGCCGGTGAGGGCGGTGCCGGTGGTGGCCTCCGCGGCCGGGCCGGTGGTGGCCTGGCGGGCCGGGCCGGTGGCATGGTCGGCGAGGCTGCGCACGGCAGCACCGGCGGACGGGCCTTCTCCGAGGGCGGGTCGGGCATCGGCCGCAGCCGCCCCGGCCAGGTCGCCGGAGCCGCCGAGGCCGGTCACGCGGGTGGCCGGGGCCAGGGCGGCGCGGCCGGCAACGGCGCGGGCATGGCCGGCCACGGCCAGTCGAGCAAGCGCGCCAAGAAGGGCACCTCGGACCGACCGGACTACCTGGTGGAGGACGAGGAGACCTGGGCCTCCGGCGGGAACGCGAACCCGAACGTGGTGGAATGACGTTCGGTCAGTAGAACAGTCGGACATTACCTGGCCGCCCTGCAGACTCGAGGGTCTGCGGGGCGGCCGCTCAATGAGGGGTGACGAGGCTTGACGACCAGCCGATCCGTGCGCGGTCTGGCCGCGCTCGCTGCGGGAGCCCTGCTGTGGGGCGTGAGCGCCGGACCTGCGGCGGCGGACCAGATCCGCGAAGCACAGTGGCCCTTGAAGAACTACGGGGTCGACGCGCGGGTTTGGCCGATCAGCCAGGGCGAGGGGGTGATCGTGGCCGTCATCGACTCCGGGGTGGACGCGAACCACCCCGACCTGGTCGGGCAGGTCCTCCCCGGACTCGACATCATTGGCGACAGCCCGGATGGCCGGATCGATACCGACGGTCACGGTACGGGCATGGCCAGCGACATCGCCGGGCACGGTCACGGAGACAACGCTGGCGTCATGGGACTCGCGCCGAAGGCAAAGATTCTTCCGATCAGGGTCCCCGGGCGGGATGGAGCCCAGGTCGAAGGTGGCGCCAGTGGTGCGCAGAACGCCAAGGCCGTTCGCTATGCAGTGGACCACGGCGCCAAAGTGATCAACATGTCCTTTGCCGGGGCCGCCTTCGAGCCGGAATTCCGTTCGGCAATTGAGTATGCCGTTCAGCGAGACGTCGTGCTTGTCGGCGGAGCTGGAAACGATCCGGGTTTTCCGGTTTCCTACCCGGCGGCCGCGCCAGGAGTGGTGGCAGTCTCGGGCATCAATGAGCAGGGCGACCTGTGGGCGAAGTCCACCACGGGGCCGCAGGTGACCTTGGCCGCTCCCGCTGAAAACATCATGCACGCAGGCCTGAAGCAGGGGTATGTCGTGGGCGACGGCACTTCCGACGCAACGGCTTTCGTCTCGGCAGTTGCCGCGCTCGTGCGGTCGAAGTACCCGGACCTGTCCGCGGGCCAAGTCATCAACCGGATGATCAAGAGCGCCGTTCAGCAGAAGGGCCAGGGCTCCTTCCCGAACGACAAGTACGGCTACGGCATCGTGTCTCCGGCAGGGGCGTTGGCCGCGAACCCGGCGGTGGACAACGGGCCGAAGGAGAACCCGCTGCTCAAGCGGGCGGAGCCGAACTACGGTGATACGAGCGCTCCGTCCTCGGGGGCGTCCAACTCTTCCAAGGCGCCGTCGGCCGGTGCCGGGAACTCGACCGCTCCGCAGGCGAGCGGTGACGCGGACAGCAAGAAGAGCAACACGGGGATGCTGATCGCGGTCGGTGGCGGTGTGCTCGCGCTGATCGTGATCGTGGTGATCGTCGTGCTCGTCCGGCGTTCCAAGAACGGCAACAACGGCGGTGGCCCCGGCGGTCTTGGGGGCCCCGGTGGTCCGGGGGCGCCCGGCGGGCCGGGTGGTCCCGGGTACGGGTACCAGCAGCAGGCGCCGCAGCAGCAGCCGGCCGGGTACGGGTACCAGCAGGGGCAGCAGGTGCCGGGGTACCCGCCGCAGCAGCCGCCGGCCGGGGGGAATCCGTACCAGAGTTGAGTCGGTCGGTGCTTGACCGGTAGGTAGCAGACCTCTCGCGGTCGGTCAGTCGGTGTAATGCCCTGGCCGGGCTGTGGGGGGTCTGCTGCTGTTCGGGGACGATTCCGGGCGATCGATGTGGGGGTGCCCGGGATTGTCCGAGAGAGCGGTTCGACTGTCTCGATTCCCTGCCGTGCCAGGGGAGTTCTTTCTTCGCGGGGTCGCGTGCCTGGCGTAGTGGAATTTTTCGGTCAATGAAAATCAGAATACTGTCTGGCCGCCCGGCGGGATCGATGATCCTCGGGTGGCTGTCCAATGGGGGGATTGGTTTGACGACCAGCCGATTCGTGCGCGGCCTGGCCGCGTTCGCTGCGGGGGCCTTGCTGTGGGGTGCGAGCGCCGGTCCGGCTGCGGCGGACCAGGAGCGGCAGAAGCAGTGGGTGCTGAACAAGTACGGTCTGGCCAAGGACGTCTGGCCGGTCAGCCAGGGCGACGGGGTGATCGTCGCGGTCATCGACAGCGGCGTCGACGCGAGCCATCCGGATTTGGCCGGGCAGGTGCTCCCTGGTCTCGATCTCACTGGTGCCGGTGGGGACGGGCGGATCGACACCGAGGGCCACGGTACGGCGATGGCCTCCGGTATTGCCGCGCACGGGCACGGAAACAACGCCGGCGTGATGGGGATCGCACCCAAGGCGAAGATCCTGCCGGTGAAGTTCGACTTCAATGAAAAACTGGGCACGGTCGACAACGTGGACTTCGGCGAGGCGATCCGCTTTGCGGTCGACCACGGCGCCAAGGTCATCAACATGTCGTTCTACGGCGGGAGTCCGAGGGACCCCGGGTACCGGGACGCGATCAACTACGCCATCTACAAGGACGTCGTCCTCGTGTCGGCCTCCGGGAACCACGCCGGCTTGCCGATCGACTACCCCGCGGGGTTCCCGGGCGTGGTGGTGGTGTCTGGCGTCGCTCAGGACGGGAGCATGTGGCCCAAGTCGACCACGGGCCCGCAGGTGACCTTGGCGGCTCCGGCCGACGGCATCCACCGGGCCGACCTCAAGCACGGGTACGGGACGGCTTCCGGTACTTCCGAGGCCGCGGCCATCGTGTCGGGGGTCGCGGCGCTCGTGCGGTCGAAGTACCCGGGCCTGTCGGCGGGCCAGGTCATCAACCGGATCACCAGGAGCGCCTTCAAACCCGAGGGCCAGGGCCCGTTCCCGAACGAGAAGTACGGCTACGGCATTGCGTCCCCGTCCGGTGCGCTGGCCGCGAACCCGGCGGTGGACAACGGGCCGAAGGAGAATCCGCTGACCGATCGGGCGGAGCCGGACTACAGCGGTGGCAAGGGTGGTGGCTCCGCGCCGTCCGCTCCGGTTTCGAAGTCGCCGTCGGCCGGTGCCGGGGGTGGTTCGGCCGCCCCGCTGGCGAGCGGTGACGCGGAGGGCGGGAAGAGCAGCACGGGGATGCTGCTCGCGGTCGGGGGCGGCGTACTCGTCCTGGTCGTGATCGTGGTGGTGGTCGTGCTCGTCCGGCGTTCCAGGAACGGCGACAACGGCAACGGCCCCGGCGGTCCTGCCGGGCCGGGCGGCTCCGGGTACGGATACGGCTACCAGCAGCAGCCGACCGGGTACGGGTACGGGCAGGGGCAACAGCCGCAGGGGTACCCGCAGCAGTACCAGGCGGGTGAGGGTAACTCGTCCTGGAGGTGACGGGGGGCTCTCCCCGCGGAGGGGGTGCTGCGGGGAGACACGCCTACGGATGGGGGAAGGTGTTCGCGGGGGTGGGGGTGGGGCGG